>NZJA01000013.1 GCA_002691835.1 Planctomycetota bacterium | reverse complement strand
ATCGCCGAAACCAAAAGAACCGGTGGAATCGATTTGGAAACACCCCCTGCACGGAAGGTGTTGTGCAGCGAATCTTTTCCGGAAACGAAGGGAGTGCCATAGACCCGTGCTGCGTCAGCCGCACCTCGAGAGCACTCGACCAACTGCCCCAGAATCTCCGGGTCCTTGACGTCACCCCAGGCAAAGTTGTCGAGCAGCGCGGCACGTTCCAAACTGCCGCCAGAAGCGATGCAGTTCCGGAGTGATTCATCCACCGCATGGCAGGCCATCTGATAGGTGTCGACAGAGCCGATCCCGATCGCCAGGCCATTCGCCACCACGACTTGATGGCGACCATCGCGGAGTGGATCGAGGGAGCAGCCATCCATGGGAGCATCCCGATCCGCACCCGCCATCGGTCTCAGAGTCATGCGACCCTGCACTTCATGATCGTACTGACGAATCACCGCTTCCTTCGAAGCCACATTTCCATCGGCGAGCAGCTGACCCAAAATCTCACCGGTGGAGACTCCAGGGTCGGATACGGCAACTTCCGCTGGAACTGTCGGAACGATCGATACCCGTTCATAATCAGGGCGACCTTCATGAAGGAACTGAACATTCAGTTCCCCCATCAGCTCACCGTTGTGATGCAATCTTAAAAGACCATCTCCGCGGAACTCACCGAGGACGGCACACTCCACCTCTTCTTCAGCAAGGATTTCGCGCAATCGATCCATCTTTGCTGGATCGACCGCCAGCACCATCCGTTCCTGAGCTTCGCTGATCCACACTTCTGTGGGTCCGAGTCCGTCATATTTGAGAGGGGCTCGCTCAAGATAAACATCGGCTCCGGTTTCCTCGCCCATTTCACCGACAGCACTGGAGAACCCGCCGGCACCACAATCGGTAACCGCACGGCACAAGCCTTCATCCCGAAGGCGCATAATCGCATCGAGAACCTTTTTCTCCTCGATAGGGTTTCCGATCTGCACCGCACCGGAGGAAACCACCTCTGATTCCTCTGTGAGTTCACGAGATGAGAAGGTCGCTCCATGAATCCCATCTCGACCGGTACGACCGCCCATCGCAACGATCAAATCTCCGGGGAGAACTTCCTTATCGACATGCTCCTTGCGGATCAGGCCAACCGAGCCACAGAAAACCAGGGGATTGCCGGCGAAGTCCGGATGGAAATGAATCGCTCCATTGGCTGTCGGGATTCCCATCCGATTGCCGTAATCACGCACTCCCGAAACGACTCCCCTTAGGAGCCTGCGGGGATGCATCGTACCGGAGGGAAGATCCTCTTCTTTTGTATCAAGGGGTGCAAAGCAAAAAACGTCTGTATTGAGGACAGGACGTGCGCCGAGACCCGTTCCCAGAGTATCGCGAATCACTCCGCCGATCCCCGTTCCGGCTCCCCCATAAGGCTCCAGAGCACTCGGGTGATTGTGGGTTTCCACCTTAAAGGAGACTCCCCACTCATCATCGATTCCAATGACTCCCGCATTGTCTTTGAACACCGACCAACACCAAGGTTTATCCAATTCTCGGGTAACCGCGAAAATCGTCTCCTTGAGCATGTTGCCGTAGACGAGATCACCATGACGGATTCTTCCGCCCAAGGTCTTGTGGCAGCAGTGCTCCGACCATGTTTGGGCAATCGTCTCCAACTCGATTTCACTCGGATTTCTTTCGAGCTCACGGTAGTGATGCTGGATCGTCTGCATTTCGCGGAGATCCAGACTCAGCCCACCGTCGTCACTGATCTGCTGTAATCGATCATCATCGACTTTCAGCAAGTCGATCTCCACGCGGCCACTGGCTTCCGCAGGAAAAGTTCGGAACGGATCGCTCACCTTTTCCGATTCTCCTTCGGCGTAGGTAAACCACTCATCGACAATTTCATTGCCCAACTCTCCCGCGACTTCGCGGAGATTTTCTTGTGACACCGAAGAAGTGGCGAGTCGATAGCGCCAGCCGGTACGGACCTGGCACTGCTCGCGAACGAATCCGGATTCATTCATCGCATGCATCACGCTCTGGGAAACCGGATCCATCACCCCTGGCTTGCGCTGAACGATGATGGAAGCTTCGTCTGCAGGTCGATCCGGAAGATCCAATCCTTCATGGACGACCGCCCGGCACGCAGGAGATCCTGCGAGAAATTCCTGGGCAAGGATCTCGACCTTGTCGGCGTCCCCTTCGGGAACCTGCAAGTAGTAGACCGAATCGGAGGCCGGCGGGCGGATGATGGTGACATCGGGCTGAACCCGTGTCAGCGCCTCCCTTAGCTCGGTCTGGGGAGAGGGCTGAGGATCCTTGTCATGGATCACAGTAATGGTATAGGTGACGGACATCGAAGCTCCTGAGTCAGGGAGATCTGTCGGGGCTTGCCGGGGCCCCCCCGGCAGGCATGCCCGATTGTGGACTCCGCTGGCGGGTCGAGCAAGCGCACCGGAGCGGTAGCCTCTCCCCTTTTCCAGCCTTACCATGTCGCCTTGCGGGGGCCGGTCGCCCCCGTCAGATGGGAAGAAACATCGATGGAGAATGAGTCCAGCGCCCACGGCCTCGATTTCGAGGCCCCGATCGTTGAACTGGAGAACCGTATCGCCGAGCTGCGATCTTTCTCTGAAAGTTCCGAAATCAACCTTTCTGGCCAGCTTGAAGAGCTGGAAAGGAAGTGTGAGGAGAAGAAACGAGCGATCTACTCTCATCTGAACCCCTGGCAGCGAGTCCAGATTGCCCGTCACCCGCAGAGGCCACTGACCAGCGACTACATCAAAGGCTTTGTCACCGACTTCTTTGAGCTCTTCGGAGATGGGGCCTATCGGGATGATCCTGCCATCGTCACGGGTCTTGGCAGGATCCGTGGTCGGAAGGTCATGATCGTCGGCCATCGCAAGGGGAAAACCAACCCGGAGAAAGTAGCCTGCAATTTCGGCATGCCCCATCCGGAGGGTTACCGTAAAGCGATCAAGAAGATGCGTCTCGCAGAAAAATTTGGGATTCCCATCATCTCCTTCATCAATACTGCCGGCGCATTTCCTGGGATTCAGGCGGAGGAACGGGGACAGGCTTTTGTCATCGCCAAAAATCTGCAAGAAATGGCTTCACTGAAGGTCCCCGTTATCGCCATCGTCATCGGAGAAGGCGGCAGTGGTGGAGCGATTGGTATTGGAGTCGCCGACCGTATTCTGATGCTCGAAAACTCCTATTACTCGGTAATCTCTCCAGAAGGCTGTGCAGCGATTCTTTGGAAAGACGCTGCCAACGCACCCCGAGCGGCTGAAATCCTCAAGCTGACCAGCGCAGATCTCTCTTCCTTCGGGATCGTCGATGAAGTGGTCGAGGAGCCGATCGGCGGCGCACATCGAGAGCACCACGAAACGATTCGCCGTCTCGAAGAAGCGATCCTCAGACACCTTGACGAAATCAGCGACCAAGACCCGGAAGAACGGAAGCAGTCTCGCTTCGAGAAGTACATGTCCATCGGCAGATATGCGGAAGAACAGCAGCAGACCATCGGAGATCAGGGATGATCGAACTCTTCTGGATCGGCGGCCCGCTCTTCATGATGCCGCTGTTGCTCGCCTCCATCGCAGTACTGACGGTCGCCATCGAGCGATATCGCAGTTTCAAGGCGGCCTCCATCAACTATGACGATTTCCTCGAAGAAATGACGGCTTCTGTCGCTTCCGATGGGATTGCTGGTGGAACCGAACTGGCTGAACAGGTCCCCGGTCCTGTTGCCGCGACATGGACCGCAGGCTTGCAAGCATCCCGCCAACCGCTGCAAATCATTCGAGAAAAGATGGACAGTATTGCCATCGCTGAGATTCAACGCCTGGAGAGGTTTCTGCCTCTGGTCAGCGTCGTTGCTCAGGTCGCTCCACTGATCGGGATTCTCGGAACCGTTTGGGGCATGATTGACGCTTTCGAAGGAATGGCTGGAGGTCTCGCCACAGGAGTTGGGGTCAATGGTGAAATCATCGCCGACGGGATTGGTCGTGCACTGACCACCACTGCTGCTGGGTTGGCCGTCGCAATCCCTGCAACGTTGCTTCACCATTGGTTCAGTCATCGCGTCGACCTGTTTATTGACGACGTCGACCGTTCAAAAGCAGATCTTGTCGAATTGCTCAGTCGAGTCACCCCCCGTAAAACTCCGCGCCCCACCAGTCGGGTCGCAGAAAAGGCACAGTAGTGTCTTCCCTAAAGACACGCAGACTCCGGCGCAGAAGGTCCTCTCCCAGTTGGGGCGATGTTCTGGCCCCCCTTCTCGATGTGATCTTTCTCCTCGTCATCTTTCTGCTGGTGACCGCCAGCTTTGATGATCGAAAGCTCATCGATGTACAATTGCCCCAAGCCCGTGGCGGAGAAGCGGCCACGACCCCAGAATCTGCCGATCAACAGCGGATTCTTGTGCTTCTCGCCGACGGCAAGATCCGTTGGCTGGATACCATTTTTTCCCTGAGTGATCTCACCCCTGTACTTGCCCAACTTCCTGAAGAAAGCCGCCTGCAATCCTTCACGATTCAGGCAGACCGTGGAGTCAATATGGAATCTGGGCTCCAACTTCTCGGTGAGTTACAGCTCTTGGGCTGGAGTTCGGTCGAATTCGAGGTCTCTCCGCCCTCCTCTCCCCCGGCTGACCTTGAGCCCGTAGCCGGTGAAGGCTAAGATCCAGCTTCTTGTGAAAACCTTTTACTTCGGTTCAAGCTTTGGGTCTGGCCCGAATGCTCCTGAACCTGAATCCGGTCTGCTCCGCAGGCTCCAACTGAATGTCGGGAGGAAAGCGATGTCCCTCGCTGCCCACGGTCCTGATGGCACTCTTTTGCCGCTTCGGAAACTTCTGTCCCTGTTCCTCGTGTTCATGATCACACTGACGATTGCCGGTTGTGGTGGTGAGGACATCTCCGAAAAAGGAGGTGAGGGTTCCAGCGGGTCTTCTGATGATCTGATTTCCCAGGTCGAAGAACTCATTTCGGAAACGGAAGCCCTGAAAGCGGAGGCGGCAGCCGCCGATGCCGAAAAATATATGGCTTCTGATTATGAAGCCGCTGAAAAGGTTCTGAGCCGAGCCAAGGACTATCTCGATGATGGCGAAGGGAAGAAAGCACGAACCCAGGTTCGCTCCGCCAAAAGAAAGTTCGATACGATTCTCAAGGACGTAACCAAGATCGCCGAGCAGATGCAGGAGATCGAAAACGAACAAAAGACATACGCTGATAAACTCGCAGCGGCCCAGGCTGCCGGTGCAGACAAGCTCGCTTCCTCAGAGTTTAATGGCGCAAAAAGTAGCTACGAAAAAGCGATGAAGTACGTCAAAGATGGCAAGGCGAAAAGTGCCAAGAAGTACATCGGTTATGCCATCGGGGATCTCGATCGTGCCCTGGAAGAGGTCGGACGCAAGACCGCAGAGAAGACCAAGGCCGACGAAGAAAAAGTACTGATGGCGGAGAAGAAGCAGTTGGCTCTCGACGCCGGCGCAGAAGAGAAAGCCTTGCGCGATCTTGAATACGCCCGCGACCGGGAACGCTTGGCCGATCAATCCTACGAATCTGGAGATTTTGACGGTGCAGCCCGCAGCTATCGCGATGCCAAGACCGGATATGTCGGCGCTCTGGAAACTGCGAAGCGCACCGAACTTGCGGCCAACAACAACAATACCGGCAATAACAGTGGTTCCTATGATGACGGCGGCAATGGCTATGGGGGTGGCGATGAAGTCCCCGGGATCGACGACATCGAAATCCCCGATATCGGGGTCGGTGGCGACAACAGCGATCTTTCCAGTGGACTCCCGGCTCTCTTCAGCGGTGTGGCCGAATACAATTCTGCCAAGGGCAGCCTGAGCCTCAACTGGTCCGATGGAACCGAACTCCAGCAAGACATGAAGCGTCTTGCGGGGGATCCCGCGAATGCCATCTTCGAAGGGGATGAAGGAGTCGGAAGCGGTCAGGACGGCAACTACGTCATGGCCGGCAACACCGCCGGTTACTACGTCGTCAATGCGGGTTTTGAAGACGGAGTTGTGATCCGTGCCAAGGTCCTGTTCCAGCTGCTGATCAACAAGCCGGATTTTGAACTCGTGCTGATGTCCGACGGAGGCGGCGATTTCTATGCCATCTCTTATGGTGCCAATGCCCGCGTTTACAACGATGGCCTCAAGACCTCCACCGTCGTCAGCCCGGTCAAGATGTATCGCAAGAGCCCCAAGGATTGGGTCCAGAAGCGTGAGCCCTACGATTTAGAGGTGCGCTACTTCAAAAGCTCCGAGGATGAAAAGGGTGTCCTGGAAGCCAAGATCAACGGCGAGACGACTGTCAAACTGACCACCGACAAATACCGCAAGGGATTTGCCGGCTTCCGCTGGAACGATACCAAGTTCATCATACAGGAACTGGAAGTCCGCGGACTCGTGGATGAAGAGTGGGCCAAAAAAGAACTGAACAAGGCACCAGAGGAAAGCTCTGGTGGCGGTGACGATGATTTCGACTTCTAGGCCCACTGGAAAGTAGCCGAACTGATGAAGAAGACTGTTCTGAACTCCGCCCACCAGCGACATGGTGCACGCCTGGTCGAATTCGGCGGCTTTGAAATGCCGGTGTGGTATTCCGCTCTGACGGAAGAGCACCACACCGTGCGCAAGCAGGCCGGGGTCTTTGACCTCTGTCACATGGGACGCTTTGAAGTGGTCGGCGACGATCCCGTCAAAGCCCTCGACCAAGTACTGACCCGAGATGTCTCGTCGATGAAAAAGGGACAGGTCTGCTACTCCCTGGTCTGTAAAGAGGACGGTGGAATCCTCGACGATATTCTCGTCTATCGTCTGCCCGATCGTTGGTGGCTCGTCGTCAATGCCGGCAACCGCGACAAGTTACTCCCCTGGTTTGCCGACAAGCTTGAGGGAGCTGAAATCATCGATCACAGCGATCACCTCGCAATGGTCGCTCTGCAGGGCCCCCTTGCGGTCGATCTGCTCGCACCGCATATCGAACGTCCCAAGGGCCGTCGCCTTGAGACCCTCGGTTACTACCGAGTCGGTGCCGCGACCGTAAATCTGACGGGAACTCCCCTGAAGGGGTGGATCTCCAGAACCGGTTATACCGGTGAGGACGGTTTTGAGATTTACGTCGACAATGAACACGCCGAATCGGTTTTCGATGCCTTGGTTGAACTCTCAGACGATGTTCACCCCTGTGGTCTCGGCTGCCGGGATACTCTTCGCCTCGAGGCAGGGATGCCGCTCTATGGCCATGAACTTTCTGAAGAAATCGATCCGATCTCTGCTGGACTCGACTTCGGCGTTGGTCTGCAGAAGGAAACCTCATTCATCGGACAGGCAGCCCTGCAAGCGATTGAATCGCAGGGACCCAAGCGTCGAATGAGAGGGTTTACCGTCGATGGTCGACGACCTGCCCGCCAAGGTGCTGCGATCCTGCATGAAGGCAGGATCGTCGGTGAAGTGACCAGTGGGTCGCCATCCCCAACCTTGGGTGTCGCCATCGCCTGTGGTTATGTCGACGCTGAAATCCCTGAGGATGCGCAATTACAGGTGGATCTCGGTCGTCAAACCCCTGATCTGAGGCCTCACCCCCTCCCCTTCTACAAAAAGGATGCTCAAAAGGTTTGAGACTGGGGAAAGATCAAATTGGCAAATCCTTGCATTATGGAGCCGTCTCGATCATATTTT
>NZJA01000012.1 GCA_002691835.1 Planctomycetota bacterium | reverse complement strand
CAGCGGGGCCTTCAGTTGTCCTACTTCGTCCGTCCTGAACAGCACTTGGCGAGGTAAATTGGAGAGGCTGACTTCATCATCATCGACGATCGTTAACTCACCAACTCCAGCGGCTGCAAGATAGGTCGCCACTGGGCACCCCAATCCCCCAGCCCCAATCACCAGAACTTTGGACTCGAGTAGTTTCCTTTGACCTTCCAGGCCAAATTCGGGAAGACGTAATTGACTCATGTAGCGTTCACTCATCGCCACTTCCGGCTCATCCCCAGCAGGCTCATTCGCAATCTCCAGATCGGCTTCCACCCATTCGACAAACCCACCGGACATTGAAATCGCTCGAGCCCAACCCTGTGCTCGTAGATATCGAATCGCCTGAAGTGACCTCACGCCATGCTGACAATAGACCACAAGAGGAAGTTCGGGGTCTAACTGCTGAGGAACTTCACCAGGAACAGACCTCAAGGGAATGTGGACAGCACCCGGGAGAAGCCCCTCTGCTAATTCGAATGCCTCTCGGACATCGACGATTTGCAGCGGGCCTCCTCTGGTAATCCAGTCATTCACTTCATGAGGAGAACACTCCTCATTTCCAAACTCCGCTTGATTCTGATTCATCGGTTTCGCTCCTGATTTCAGAGAAGATCCAAGGCATGACATTCTCGCCAGTTTGATCTAGACTAAGTTTCACCGTTGGCGATCAGGCGGACAAGGCCCGGCTTTAACCGATTCCTACCGCAACTCGGGATGATCGTCAGAGAATAAGACCGCTGCTTCGAAAGGACCTTCTCAGCTAATGGTCATGGATCACGATCACAATGAAGAATACACCCGCAGTTTCCTAAAGCGGGCCCTGGAAAATGACGTGATTCAGGAAAAACAGCATCTCTTTCTCACCGATTGCCTTAAAAAAATCCCCGACTCCTCCGATTCAGGGCTCGATCCAAAATTCGCCGGGCACTTTATCCATACCACCCTTCAACTCATCGAGGTCTGTCTCGCTGATCGCGAACGTCCTCGGTCGGGGTTTGTGAACCCCATCATTCAGGCAGAGCTCGATCAGTTGTGCAGGGAAAAAGGTGGGAAATCTTGGACCTTGAGTGCTGTCAGCGACAAAGAACGCAGTGGAAAAGATCGTCAGTTCACCTTCGGACAGGTGAAACAAAATCCAGACGACCCAGAAGATCCTTCGTTCTTCGGTGGCGTCTGGACTGCCGATTGTGACGGTAAAAGCTGTCGAGTAGCTTTCGCAATCGTTGCGGATGTCATCCCTGGCAGTGAAGAATGGCACCCCCTCGAAAAATCTGAAGAATCCATGACGAAACTCGACCAGCAGGTTCGTAACAGAGGACCTCACCCATGGAAACTTCAGGTAGAACCAGATTCTCATTTGGGTCACTGGATCGCAAAGTTGTCAGGAACTACAAAAATTGGCCAACATGCCGGTCATATTCCCCTCGGAGTTCTTGGAGAAGCAGTCAGAAGAGCACTGGAACCCAGAGGCCTTAGTCACCTTCTTCTGGGTCCAAGCCGTCGCGACCCCCCCACAGAACCATGGCACACCGGTTCATTTCTGAGGCGAATTGGGGATAGCTTTGATTTTGAATGGCGTGGACATGCCATTGAAAATCGACGTAATGCCGTCGTTGAAGCACAATGCGTCATTGGCGTTCGTGGAAAAATTCTTCAAATCATCGGATCCTGAAGGAACGACGAAGCTAAACACATCGTTATCGCTGAAAAGCCAAAGTCGTTTCGAAAGAGCGACTATCGCTAAATCCCAACGATCCGACCTCATTTGAGTCCCCGGATCCAGAAATGGGTTCGTGTGTACTTCTCCTGAACTGATTATGATATCTGTCAGACACCAGAAACTCCTGAATGAAACTTCGATTCATTCAAGTGACTAAAAAATCTTTGATGGGTCAAAAATGATCCGATTCTTTCTGAAAGAGCACCGCACTCTTTCATCCAATAGAGGAGAAAATATGAGATCGAATCTCTACTCCCCAAAGTCTTCATTGCGAATTCCCCAGACGAAAGATATCTCAACGGGATTACCCGCCAGATCTTTTTTCCTGGGGTTATTTCTCACTCTCTTCAGCTTCGGGCAACCCACTCTTCTCACTGCGCAGGAATCGGCTCCTCTAAAACCCGTCGCAGGAACTCCAATTCCGGTGGAACTCCGGGAAGCATTCCTTGCTCGCGATCTCGATGGTGGCTTAAAAATTCTCGACCAACTTGAAACCGAAAACTCTGACCGTCTCGAAGACTGGCTTTACTATCGTGCCTCTCTTCTGGAGCAGTCCGATCGGCCACAAGAAGCCATCGACCTCCTCAACAGATTGGAAAAAGATTTCCCTGAAGGCTCATGGATCTATCGAGCCCGATTCATGAAAGCACGATTACTGAAAGAGATCGGCCGTTTCGGAGAAGCTCAGAGAATCATTGAACAACAGGCACTCAGACTTTACTCAGAGACTCGGCGCAAAGAATTAGCAGAGCTCCTCATTGCAGAAGGCGATCTGCTCTCGGCGAAG
This sequence comes from Planctomycetota bacterium, assembly GCA_002691835.1. Next base: position 14,781 of record NZJA01000012.1, on the reverse strand, counting down.
AGCGAACCGGGAACCGTCGACGAAAAACCCAGAAACCTTCGTAAAGCCCACACGATCTATCTCCAGGTAGCAGAGCTCGATCCACCAGCAGTTCTCCTTGAGCACGCTCTATATTCATTAGTTCGCTGTTCCTCGGATCAAAATTCTTCGCAATTAATCAATGATGCAGACCGATACCTGAAGGCATTTGATTATCGTGAAATGCAAGGGCGAGAAATCGATGCGGACAACTATCACGGAAAAAGTCTCCTAACGGTTCTGCTCACTCGCGCTCAATCACTCAATCCCATTATGAAACGCCGTGCACTGGAAGACTTGCTCGTAAGAATGGACAGCGAGATCAGTGGCCACCCTTGGCGCGCACGTTACTTCTCTGAATTTAGTGAGACACCCTATGAAGAGATTCGCCAGGAAGCACTATTGAAGATTGTCGAAACTTACCGTGAGTTCAATTCTCGTGTGGCGGCAACCAGACGCTTTCTAGAAGCAGGGGAAGGGCATCCTCTTTACTGGGAAACCCGCTTTCAATTAGGTGTACTTCTCAAACAAAACTCTGATATTGAAGGATCTATCCGTCACTGGCAGAAACTTCTGGAAGACCTTCCCTCAGCAGATGGTGAAGCAGAAATTAATAAATTGCGTGCCAGAACCGTTTTTGAAACCGGTCTTGCATCCTGGAATCTGCTCCGGCTCGAAGAATCCCTTGCGATCTTCCGTGAATATGTCAGCGAATTCCCAGATGCCGCAGACTGGACTTTGTCACAAACGTACTGCATTCAAATCGAAGCCCAAATTTGTGAGCGCTTTATATTCGAAAAAGAATACTCAAAAGCCCGTTCAGCCATCGCTGACTTCTCGCAGCGATATCCGATTCATCCAAAAACTTTGCCGTTGCTTTACCAATCGGCTATGTCATTTGCACGAGAGGCCCGTCACCAGCGAGAGGAGTCAACCGTTGAGGATCCTCTCTCTGGCACACCTCTTTTCGAGTCGACTCTTTCTTCATTACGTGCACTGAATGGTAAATACCCCTCAACCGCTGAAGGGCAGCGAGCCCTGCTCGACATCGGCATGGTATACGAAAATGATCTGCTGAATCCTGCTGAAGCAGTCAAAGCATATCGCGATTGCTTCGGTGGTGCATATGACGGACAGGCAAGAGAACGATTGGCCGAATTGACCCGGGTTTATCTGGCTATCGAAACAGAACGACTGTTTCGCTCTACTGATTCGGCTTCATTTACTTTAGATACCCGTAACATCGAAAAAGCGAAGGTGGACATCTTCCCTATCGACATCGAAGCCTATTTTCGAAAATACCAATCTCGAAAAAAGGTGGAGCAACTCGATCTGGATTTGATCGATCCGTGGAATACCTTTGAAATCGAAGTCACTGATCACGAACCCTACCGTCCCTGCACACAGCAGGTCGAATTGCCGGTAGAGGGACAGGGAACTTGGGCGGTCGTCGTCACCGCTGGAGAATTCAGAGCCACAACACTTGTTGTCAGAACAGACCTCGACATCATCGTTCAAGCAGGACGTAAAGATGTTCTGATCTACGCCCAAAACATGGTTGAAATGCAACCAGCTGCCTCGACACGAATCCTGATTGCCACTCCTGGACCGGATAATCAACCTGTCATCCGCGAAGCGGTGACCGGCTCAGATGGCACCATTCGACTTCAATATGAAGACCTCAAGAGAGATGACAATGTCAGGGTTTTGGCCATGTTCGAAGGCAATTCTGCTGTCGCAGGTCTCGGTCTTCGCAACACTCTCATCGCTCGTGGTCTTTCACCCTTAGGTCACATCTTGATGGACAGCGCCACCTATCAGCCAGGAGACCGCGTCCAATGGAGTGCCCTGATTCGAGATCTTGATCAACAAAATTGGATTCTGCCCGCCGGAAAAGTGGGACGAGTTCGAATCAGCGACCCTGAAGGAGTCGAAATATTCCGCGGTGAAACCAACTTCGGAGACCTCGGCACCCTACAAGGATTTTTTGACCTTCCGATCAGTGCCCCCATGGGAATCTGGCAAATGGAAGTGACCTCACCACGAGGATTCAGCACCTCGCAGAGTTTCAATGTGGAAGTTCCCAGGCCTCTACCTATCCAATTAGACTTTTCAGCGAAAAGAAGTGTCTACGTTCGTGGCGAACAGATTGAGTTGGTTGTCAGTGCGCAGACTTGGTATGGGAAACCATTGGCCGGAGCCCCCGTCACAATTCTTCTCCCATACCAAAATGAACAAATTGAACAATTTTTAGTTCTCGACGATCAAGGAAGAGCTTCCTTTTCATTTGATTCAAGAACTGCTGAATCCTCGATTCTAGATTTCAACGCGATCCTCATCGACGAGGGAATTCAGCGCTCACTTCAGATACCTCTTCGGCAACAGCTATGGGAAATCAGCCTTGAAATCCCCCGCCGTGGAGGGCAATTCATGATGGGGGAAAGTGTCCCCGTGACGATCCTTGCCCGTGATCTCTCCGGAAAACCTGTCAGTCGAAAAATTGATCTCAGGCTCACTGAAAAGGTTCGTCGACAGAATAGTTGGAATAATCGAAACATTGAAGAATTTTCGGTCACCACCGATTCGGATGGTCTAGCCCAATTAAGAATCCCCATGAAGAACTCAGGCTCGCTTACCTTAACAGCGGAAGGCGTTGATCGATGGGGGCACCCCATCTTCGCCGAGTCCTCTCTTCGTGTTTACGGAAACACTGACGACTCCAACCTGATTTGGCTGGTCGAAGATGTGGCTCTTGTCACTGGTGAAAAACGAGACCTTGCTCTTCAATGCAATGGAACACCTGGACCGGCATTACTAACCATTCTTGGCGATCAACTCGTCAGCTACCGTATTCTGAATCTTAAAAACGGTGCAAACACCATCTCGTTCGCCGCCAGTCCAGAGATCCGCTCAGCGGCTACCTTAAGAGTCGCAAAAATGGACCGTAGCGGTCTTCAAAAAGCGGATACCACTTTCAAAATTCGCAGAAAACTAAAGGTGAGTATCTCGCCACCTGAAGGCGCTGTTAAACCTGGTCAAGAAGTCACTCTTGAGATTCAAACACGAAATCTTCTCGACCAGCCCGTATCTGCCGAAATCGCCCTCGCAGTTCTCGATGCTTCCATCGATGATCTCTACCCCAACTGGTTTAAAGAATTAACCGTTTCCCAAAGTGATCACGATCCATCAAAGATTTTCTCCATGACATCTTCATGCGAATTTAAATATCGCGGAGTGACCGAAGCCATCGACGAAAATCTTCTCGCTGAACAACGACGCTCTGAACTGAAAGAGATTGAAAAATCGGTCACACTTGGTATCGAAATGTATGCGGATGCTGAGATGGACTCCGAATATTTGGAGAGTATGCCGAATCAGAGAGCTCGAAAGGCGAGAGGCAATCAACTAGGTGCCCTTGATAAACGGATGTACTTCGCCGAAGGCCAAAGTGCAGGAAGATTTGGAAACCGCTCTGGAGCAGGATCCATGGCGGTCGGTGGTGGTTTGGATGACGCTGGATTAGGCCATCTGAATAATGGCGATGATCATCTGGAAACTCGCTATCTTGCATTCTGGGGAGGGGCGATCACCACCGACAACTCGGGCAAAGGCCAGGTCACTTTCCGAATTCCAGAGCGAAATTCGACATGGCGAATCAGGGCCCGGGGCGTTGCCGCCGGAGACCTCTTTGGCGAAGAGAATCGTCAGTTCATCTCCAGTGAAGAACTGGTCATCGATTCATTGATCCCGAGGATGGCCCTTGAGGGAGATCAGATCACCCCAAGAATTCGACTCTTTAATGATACGGGTGATCAAACTCAGGCCCGAATCTCACTTTCTTGGCCTACAGCAGATGGTGAAGCACGTTCTGAAAAAACCATCGCCCTGACCCCGGGTCTTCAGGAGATCAGTTTCGATCGCTGGCCTTCGTTGGGATCACAACCAGATCTTCCATATCGTATTGAAGTCGTTGTTGGAGAACAAACATACTCTCAAAGCGGTTCTGTTCGGATTCAGCGATGGGGACTTGGAGTCGAAAGCCGTATCGGTTGGAAGGTCGAGGAAGAATCGAAACGTGATCGCCTGGGATTCGAAGACAGATCAGACCTCCTCGATCGCAGGCTGCGCTTGACACTCGGCTCCACCATTGATTCTGGTCTGATCGATCGTCTCATTCAGGGAAATTCAAGTTCCAAAGGAATGACTTCGATCACACGAATTCTTCCTCTACCCGATTCCAATGACAATTTCACGACCGCATTGAGACTTCTTGCGATCCTTGAAGCCCTAAAGGCCTCAACTGAAATCAGTGCGTCCATCGAAGAGCCCGTTGCTGAAAAGTTAAGAACCCTTGCCAATCGTTTCATTCAAAAACTGGTCACTGCACAAAAAAGCAGGGGTGACTGGAGCTGGTTACCCTCCAAGAAATCGCGAAGAGACCACTACTCCGATGCGGTTACTTCAGCAGTTCTGGAATCTCTTTCGGTAGCCCGCAAAGCTGGCTTCAACGTTCCAGATCGGGTCTTTAGTCGTGCCATTCCACATATCGAAGATCGCTTCCGAAACACTGATCAGGGAAGAATCGACCTGAAATCAGTCCTTCTGGCTGCGCTGACCAGCTCCGGGTCAGGAGATTTTGGAGCTGCGAACAGACTGCATAGAAATCGAGGCAAACTTTCTAGTGCCGGATTAGCTTCGCTCATCCGTGCCCTCGTCTACCTCGATCGCAAAGCGATGGCACTCGAGGTCTCTCAGACTCTGCTAGAACGTCTGCAAAATGACCAGCAATGGTCCGGAGAAAGTAATACCCGTGCTGAAGTCGCTCTTTTCCGAAATGACCGCATCCTGACAGCACTCAGTCTGCATGCACTGTCCCTCGCTGGAGTCCCTTCTGGCAAATCTCAATCTGCTGCCCATTGGCTAAGGGGTCAGCTCACCTGGCAACTTGACAGAGGCACCGCTCTTTCAATCGCCGCTCTTCTTCGCTGGCAGGGAAGTGCTGTTCCCGCCCAAAGAGACTGTGAAGTGATCTTTAGCATCAACGGCGTCGATCGTGGACGTCTACAAGTGAGCGAAGGTAAAAGGTATGACACCATCCTTCTGGAATTAGGCGATGGGCCCGCAGAATTTGATCTAGCCACAAAATTAGCTGGCGACAGTGGAGCATTTTTCACCGCCGAACTCACGGGGCAGTACTCAAGCTATCCCGATTTTAAAGATCGGGATCTTGGCATCCGTCATGCCCATTTCTTGGCGGCCACTCCAAGGATGTCGGGCAGAGAGCTTCCTGCTGGATTTGGAATCCTCAAAGAATCGCGAGAACGCTGGAAAAACGAAGTCAGCCATCTTTCTCCAGGTGAAGCTTCCCGATTCCAACTCCAAGTGACCTCATCGAATAATCAAACAGAGTTTGTAGAACTGGAAATTAGAATTCCAAGTGGACTCATGCTCGACCTGCCTTCTATTCAAGGCAACTTCACCTATCAGGATTACAGACAAGGGTTATTAAGAATCTGGGGAAATCTTCAGAAAAATATTAATGTCGGTTTCAATGTTGTAGCGACTAGTCCAGGTAAATACAGAATGCCCCCAGTCGTCATTCGGAGTGTGGCAGAACCCCAGCGATTAACCGTCGGGAACTCTCAAGAAATCACCGTCCTCACTCCTGACATGGATTCCCCCGACGAGTACAAACCGACACCCGATGAGATTTCTTCTCGTGGACAGAGGTTCTGGGCGGAAGGTCGCTGGCGTGAAGCCCGAAAACTTCTCGGCCCCCTTTGGGAAGAATACTCGGACGAGCTTAGAGTAGATCCTGCCAGGGAAATCGCCCGGATTCTCATGCTTTCGGCGATAGAGGCCGGGGACAAATCCTCGATGGTGTCGTTCTTTGAAATCCTTAAAGAACGAAACCCTGATCTCACCCTCAGCCTTGGAAACTTTATTCGTCTCGGCGAAGCCTACAGAACTCTCGGAGAATCTTCGCGATCTCTCGAAATTTACAGTGCGGTCAATGAGGCCATTTTTGCCCGTGACCGCAAAGTCAGTGATTTGTTGTCAGAAAGTGACCTGCTTCCTGCATTGAATTTGTTACAGCGATTGACCATGGAAAACGCCGCCACTCCCGCAGTTCTGGCCGCTGAGCAATATCTCGCAGACGTGGCTCTCAATGCTTCAGCAGGAAATAGAAAACTAAGTGCCGATGAGAGGATTCAGTTAGGACTTCTAGGGCGTAAAGTCCTCTACCGATTCCTGACTCTCCACGGAGAAGATCCCACGGCACCCGACGCCGGGCTCAATCTCGTCAGTAGCCTCCTCAGTTCAAAAAATTGGGCGCAGGCTCGAAGGGAATCGGAAGATCTGGCACAACGCTATCAAAATCCACGCTACCTCGATTCATTCCGCTACACACAAGCGGTCGCAATGTGGGCTCTCGGCGAAGATGGCAATGCATTAAAATTACTTGAAGAGATTGCTGACAGTCGTTACCCCGAGGCCTCAGGCGGAGAACGCCCCAGCGAAAATCGAGAACTCGCACTGTTTATCATCGGTCAAATTCATCACGCTGCAAATCAGCCAAAATCTGCTTCTAAATATTACGAGATGGTTAAAAACCAGTTTGCGGATGCCCGCGATTCTCTGCGACAGATTAATGCCCGAGAATTAGAACTTGACGAAATCCTGGAATTCAGACCTGGTGCCCCGGTCTCGATCGAGCTTCGATACCGCAATATCGAAAGTGCCGAAGTTCTCGCTTACAAGGTAAACCTGATGACGCTGGCATTGCGGGAACAAGATTTGTCCCGAGTCACCGAAGTTAATCTCAGCGGCATCTCCCCGACTCTCACAAAAACGGTCGAACTCGGAGTGCAAGGAACCGCTGGAGGAACTCTCCCGGCAACCAAAGAAATCGAAATCCCGCTTGAGCAAGAGGGCGCATATCTGGTCATCGTTCGTGGAGGAGATGTCCACACTTCCGGGCTCATCCTCATCAACCGAATGGAAATGGTCGTGAAAAACAATGACGGATCCCTGCGGGTTCAGATCGTTGACCCAACGACCGGCACATTGATTCCTGATGTCGAGCTGAGGGTCCTCGATCCAACTCTTCCAGGTGCGGCTGGAACAACTTTTGGAATCACTGATCGTCGAGGTCTCTTTTTGGCCTCGGTTGCTGATCACTTCACGGTGATCGCCCGAAGAGGTCAGAGTGATTATGCCTTCTTCCGAATGGCAAAAAGCCTTCTTCTATCTGATTGGGAAGATCAAGACTTCGGTCAAACAACGAATGATTCTCAACAGTTACAGATGGAAGATTACTTCAAAAATGTGATCCGCTTCAACAATGACAATCTCGGTGCTCGAAATCAGTCGTGGCGGACGGGTGTTGAAAACACTCAGAAGGGTATTCAGATCAAACAAGCGACCGACTGATCTACTGAAGGATGTATTCCAGTGCGTCGAGGACTTGGTCGGGATGATCGACCGTAGCCTGGGCGCGCTGGGAGATCTCTTTCAAAGCGTGATGCAAGCTCGGATCCCGAACCAAAATCAGAGGCTTATCTGCAGCCAGCGCAATGCCAGCATCCATTGCGGCATTCCATTGGCGATACTCTTCTCCAAATTGTGCCACCACCACATCGCATCGATTCATGAACACACGTGTTCGCAAATTGTTAAATTGAGAGGCGAGTTCATCTTTCCAGCGGGCATTCGGCTGCTCACCAAGGATTTTCTCTCCGATAGCATCGCTGAGAGGGTGATCGTCCTGGGGACTCACGAACTTCACGGGCAATCCGCGCTCTTTGGCCTTGGATATCAGGCGTCCGCGCCAGTCATCGTGGATTTGTCCTGCGAGATAAACTACCAGTTCCATCGTCGATACCTCTCTCGGTCAATTTCTTTGTCACTTCAGATTTCTTCTTGAACTTATTTTAGCGGCATGGCCTCAAGGTTTTTCACCTGCGGTGATAAACAGTCCATTCAATGAGCAATGCCAATAGACCCAATCCCAATAGCCATGGCCAATACTCCCTGCGAGCCTCTCCCCATGAAAAGCCGTCCGGTCTCGTCATAGCAGTACCCAAGGTTGGGCCTGGGCGAGGCTCTATCCGGCTTTCAGCCAGCGACAGCAGGTTGACCGGGATCTCCAGTGAATAAAATTCGCCTGGCTCAGTTTCTGCATTCAATTCACCTTTGGTCGACTGAAAACGATGAACACCCAGTTCATCTGTGGCTCGCCACTGTAAACGACCATCTCGAGTCAAGGATCGTGATCTCCACTCTCCATCTGGAGAGAAGTGATATAGCTTCTCCAGATCACCATACGGTCGAGCCTCAACAAGCTCACCGCTCCGAACCCCTGAATTAATCCCACTACCCTGCCTTCCGAGGTCTCTGAGGGCGGCCGTAAAAAATAATGGGAAAGAAGGACTCAGAGGCCAACTCGACTCAAGAATATCAAAGGAAACCACCAAGCCCCGTAATCCCTCAGCAGCAAATCGGGAAATCAATGCGCCTTCTCGAACCTCGATCAATGCTCGGGTTCCTTTTCCTGCTGGAAGCGGCCTCGTCTTGAGAATTCGCCCGTCCAAGGGAGCCATCGAAGAAAATCTCAACACCGGGTCATCCGCAGCCCAACGAACGATGTTGGGTTGATTGACCACCTCTGGAGTTCCACTCCAAAAAGGCCGCGGAATGGCATTGAAAACAAGGTGCCCAACTCCCGCAGGAAGCTCTTCTGGAACCTGCTGATTCCAAATCACCACATCGTAATCTCTCGAAATCGTATCCAGATCCACATCCTCAAAGGGTAACTGTGAGGGCTGAATATTTTCGACGACTGCGAGAGCATTCTCGAGAATCAAATTATTGCCACCGACCAAAAGTACTTTGAGGGGGCGGATTTTTCTCAGGCTGAGCCATGCACGGTTATCTTCAGCGAGTGCATCTCCATTTTCTGGTTTCCAATGCGCCTGTAAATTTCGGATCGCTCCTGCTCGAGTTGAAAATGTTTGTAACCATCGCTCTCCGGCCTCCAGAGTCCGAGAAGCTTCCTCTTCAAGAAGCATTTCATCTCCGATCAATTCGAGACTCCCAGAGATCGCTTCATCGCCAGTATTTCGGAGCTCCAATAATACTTTGAGATCTCCAGCTTCCGAAAACTCTCGACGAGCGGCAAATGCTGTAATCCCTACATTCGAAGAGGCTTCGCCGACAATCTCGTGGATCACCGGAACTTCGATGGCATCGCCTCTCCACTCAGGAAGGACCCCATCCGTAAAAACGATGATTCGAGCATCTGGCTGATTCGACAGAAGTTCTCCACCAACTCCATTCTCACCCGCTGGGTCAGATGGGATCAGCTCATCCTGACGCACATAGGAAAGTGCCAACTCCAGAGCCTCTTCGAACCCTGTCTGCCCAACCCCAGCCGAGAGTTTCTCAACTGCCCGATCAATCTGATCGAGATCTGTGGTGATCGGAGTCAGCGAGTCTGCAGATGATCCAAAAGCGATGAGAACTCCTCGTTCTCCCTCTATATCGATCAATCGTTGCCGAACTCGATCAAGACTATGCTCAAATCGACTCCGACCATCTTCTTCGATGGCATTCATACTGGCAGAGCGATCCACCAGAAAAACATTCAATCGAGAAGTGTCCGCGAGAGATCCCGACTCCGGTCTCAAGAGAGCCAAAATCAGCAAAATCAATGTGAGCAGCTGGAAAACCAATAACAAGTTGCGGACGAGCCTTTGGAAAGGCGACCTCACTCGCTCGTCTTCCAAAGCCCTGCTCCATAAAAGTGTGCTCCCCACTTTTTGCGGCCTTCGACGAATCTTGAGAAACCAAAGCAGCAGCAACATTGGAATCAACAACGCCCAAATCAGAAACTGAGGTGCACCGAAAATCATGCCAACCACCGTTTCTGGCGCATCCATTCGAGGATCACCTGATCAAAAGGAACCGAGGTATTGACTTCAAGCGGCTGAATTCTGTAACGATGACAGTGAAGCCTGAGCTCTTGACGGAATTCATCGACTGCACGTTGATAAGCCTTCAAGACTGAACGAGTCAGAGTCACATCGACGTGAAGAGAAGACTCCACATCTACGAGCCGCAAGTCCCCTTGAAGATCGGGTTCCACTTCATTCCCGGCCAACAAATGCACCAGCCAGCTTTCACCCCTGCTTCCTGGAACTTGCCGGAGTGCGTCTTCCAACCCCTGAGGATCGAGAAGGTCAGAAATCAATATCTGGATCGAACCAGGAGGACAAGAAGCCGCATGAGCCCTGAGCGATGTTCCAAGTGAGGTTCCATTTCCTGGTGGCAAATTTTCAAGAGTATCAATCAGCCTCAGAATCGACCGGGATCCTCTCAGTGCAGGAAAGAAAGGGCGCATCTTTTCATCGAAAACCCTGAGATGGACCCGATCTCCTGCGGATAAGGCAATCGCCCCCAGTGCAGCAGCAATTTGGCGGCTGTGACGCCACTTGTCCGGTTCTCCGATTTGCATCGAAGCGGAAGCATCCAGTAGCAGGAAAACATTGCGCTCTTCCTCTTCCTCGAAAAGCTTGATGAACAGTTTTTCGAGACGCCCAAAGATATTCCAGTCGAGGTGACGCAGATCATCTCCAGGAGTGTAATCCTTGTGATCTGCAAACTCTGTAGAAAGACCCCGACGACGGGACCTCTTCTCACCGCGCATTCTTCCTTGGGTGATCGATCGCGAGAACAGGACCAGCTTGGCACAGCGGGCCAAAAACTCTTCATCCAGCAATGGAGCATCATGGGCCCCTGCGTTACTCATGCGTTATTCAATCCAGAATCACTCATGTCCTCGGTCTTGGCGATCACTTCAGCAATGATGTCATCGACTGGAATACCTTCTGCTTCTCCTTCAAAGCCGAGAAGGACCCGGTGACGAAGGGCCGCTGGTGCAGTCTGACGAACATCGTCAAAGCCGACGTGAAGACGCCGATCGAGAGCCGCTCGAACTTTAGCTCCGAGTAACAGGGACTGAACCCCCCTCGGGCTAGCGCCATATCGAACCCATTTTTGGACTTCTTCCGTGGCAAACTCAGAATCCGGATGGGTCGCCAAGAGCATACGAACAGCAAAATCCTGAACATGGGGAGCAGCCTCGACCCTTCGAACACTTTGTCGATGTTCGAGAATGCGATCTCCATTCAGAACCGGCTCCACCTCAGCCACGTGCTGACCAGTAGTTCTTGTCAGAACTTCATTCAATTCTTCCCGCTTTGGGAATGGGACATGCACCTTAAACAGGAATCGATCGAGCTGAGCCTCTGGAAGTGGATACGTTCCATCCATCTCGAGGGGATTCTGAGTCGCGAGGACGATAAACGGCTGATCGATAGAATGGGTTTCCCCACCTGCCGTCACTTCACTCTCCTGCATCGCCTCTAGCAGCGCAGACTGGGTTTTAGGAGTGGCCCGGTTGATCTCATCGGCAAGAACGATCTGGGCAAAAATGGGGCCCTTTTGAAACTCAAAATTTTTGCGGCCGCGTTCATCCTCTGTCACAATTCGAGTTCCAGTGATATCAGCTGGCATCAAATCCGGTGTGAATTGAATCCGCGAATAATCGAGTGCGAGAGATCCACTGAGAGTTCTGACGAGAAGTGTTTTTCCCAGACCGGGAACTCCTTCCAGAAGGCAATGACCTCCAGCGAAGAGAGCGATCAGTACCGATTCCACAACCTCATCCTGCCCGACAAGAACCTTGCCGACCTCTTCTCGAACACGTTGAAAATCAGAATTGAGCTGATCCAGGGATTCTTCAGCAGCTACCATATGCTCTCTCCTTCCTTCGGAAACAACTCCAGCATCTCCGATGGCACACCAGAGAGCAAGGAATCGGCACAAGTCGCACTTTCAGGAGATTTTTTTCTCTCCGCCTCTCCAGCAGGATTCTCTTCGTGATACACTCCTCCTCCTTGCCCTGTTTTGATGAAGAGGAATGTCATGATCCTGAAAAATCTGTGGATGATCATCGTATGCGTGCTGTTTCTTTCCGGCTGCGGTGGAACCCCGGTGCGCCAAAACGGGGAAACCGGTTCAACTCCTCCCCGTAATGTGGAGGATGCTCCTCAGGTGGAAAGCTCCACCTTGGCGAACGACATCATCCCCGCGGTTGCAGATGACTCTTCCCTGTCAGATATGGCAGCGGTTTCCTCAGAGGATCGTCTCGTAAATATTCCCGAACCCATCAATCCCGAACCCAGCATTCCCGAACCGCTCTCCGAAAAAGATTCGATGACATCGGTTACGGTCGATGCCGACCTGGTTGAAAAACTGATCCTCATGAATGGATCAGGTCCGTTGCAGATCTGTCGAGACCCCGAAGCAACAACCATCTCGTTTTCAGCGGATGTCATCAGTCGAGCTGTCGGCCTTGAGCGGGCCCGCACACTCGCAGCTGGAGTCCGTATTGCTCTCGACAATACTTCGCCAGGTCGTTACCGCGCTCGACTTATCGAGCCCGAACTGAATGATCGCGAAGAATGCCTCGTCGAAATGAAGGTCACTCTGCCTGCCGATGAAAGTCTCGACTTCGATCTCGACATTCAAGACAGTGAAGGAGCGATCTTCATCGATGGCTTCCGTGGAAACCTCTCGATTACCAGCCTTGAGGGAGCATTGGAGATCTACCAAGCCCATGGCAATGTCGATCTCAGTACCGGATCTGGTCCATGTGATGTCGTCGGGGTGACCGGTTCACTCAAAATCAGAGATGGAAGTCAGGCATGTCGAGTCAGTGAAATCACTGGCCCCGTAGAAATCTGGGGACGTGAAGGAGCTCTCGAAGTGCGCTACATCACTGGCGATGTACTGTTGATCGATGGGCGCGATGGAGCCACCGTGCAAAGCATTGAGGGAGATGTGACTCTTTATGGCATCGATCCCTCCCGCTGTGCTATCGAGGGAGTCTCCGGTTCTGTGATCTACAAGACCGGCGCACCTTAAGGGCCGCCCGTGTGGATCACCCGAGGCCGGAAAAGCCTCCCCCTCGGTTACGAAATGAATGCCCATCCTGCGAGTAGTGTCGAAGATCTACATGCAGCGATTCGCGACTACGTTCTGCCTGTTCGAGAACGAGTCTGCCCAGGTGAACCATTTGCCATCGCTCCGCATATCGGAACCGAGCTCGTTAAGGAACTGTCCCGAACTCATGTCGCCGAGGGAGTCGGAAGCTGGCTCCGTGACCATGGCTTACACCTATACACCATCAATGCATTTCCACTTCAGGATTTTCATGCACGCCGTGTCAAGGAAGAGGTCTATCAACCCTCCTGGGCCAAAGTCAGTCGTGCACAGATCACCTGCCGCATTGCTGACGTCCTCGTTCGAATGAACCCGACTTCTCGCATGCTGACGATTTCAACTCTCGGTGGGGGTTACCGTTCTGCCGGAAACAGTCGAAGTACCCTTAAACGGATGGCCCGAAATTATCTAAATGTTGTCGCCCATCTGGTGCGCCTGGAATACGACAGTGGCTACCGTGTTCTGCTGAATGCGGAACCTGAGCCCGATACCACATTCGAGTGCGCAGAAGACGTCGTAGATTTCTGGAAACACTATCTCGCCCCATGTCTCGACGACTTGGCCAGCGAACTGGGTTGTTCGCGACGTAAAGCGGAAAAACTGCTGAGACGACACTGGACTGTCAACCTCGACGCCTGCCATTCTGCGGTCTTGTTCCGGTCTCCTTTGGAAGATTGGAAACTGCTCGATGCTGCTGGAATCCATGTAGGAAAGATCCATATCACCAGTGCGCCGGCTCTCAAAAATCCCCAAAGACCGTCAGAGGCATTGGACGAGTTACTTCGTCATGTTGAGCCTCGCTATCTGCATCAAACCGCAATGCAAATGAAGGACGGATCCATCGAACGACTGGCGGACCTTCCTCTCCTGCGCCGTAAAAACCTGGATGAAGTTCGAGAGATTCGAACCCACTTCCATGTGCCTTTATCACGGGCTCGTCATGGCAAGTTGGCAACGACCCGAAAGGATGCTGAGGCTCTACTCGAAGAAGGGTTGCGCCGGCAACGCTCACGCAAAGGCCCCCATCTCGCTATCGAAACTTATACTTGGCCAGTACTGACAAAGGGTCTGCGAAAAAAGGAACGCCAGCAAAAGCTGATCGAGGGCATCTCAGCCGAATTGCGCTGGGCAAAGAAAGCCGCGCAATCATGAACGGCTCATTCGAATAGAAAAATCAGCTCAGTCCGCGAGTGACCCGAGTGGGTCCCTCAAGAATGCCGAAATCTTTCGCTGTGACATTGACGAAGTTTGGATTCCCAGCCACAGCAGCAAAGACTTCTCCGGCTTGATAGTCCTCGAATGCCGCCTGATTCTCAAAGGTGTAGACACCTCCATAGGTATTGTTGTCAGGATCAGAGAGCCAAACCTTGGCGATTAATCCAGGAATCGCTGCGAATGTCTCAGCAAGCCCATCGCAGGCTTCGCTGAACTGTTCATGATTCATATCTTCTAATTGAAAATTGACGACCAAGACGTGCATTGAATCCTCCTCAGTAATGAGTCATTACTCCACCAAGATAACTCATATATCTTTCCAGCACTCTAAAGTTCTTTCGGAACAATCGAGCCAGAACTTGTCAAGAGTCACCTTTCAGAGAGCAACTTTTCCAACATCAGGACTCCCTTGCCGCGGCCAATGAACTGGCCTACTTCGCGAAAGCCAAGGGAATGATGAAAAGCAATGCTGTCCTCATT
>NZJA01000011.1 GCA_002691835.1 Planctomycetota bacterium | reverse complement strand
CCAGCCTGGGATAAACCCAACCCGCACCTCAACGGTGCGCTGGAAGGCATGAAAATGTTTTCACGTCAGAAATCACTGGTCGGACTCGACATTGGCAATAACGAAGTCAAGGTCGTCGAGTTGACTCGAACTCCCGAAGGCCTCGAGTTGACAGGCTTCGGTTGGGGGAAAATCCCTTCTCCGGAAGAAACTCTCGATACAGTCAAAGCTGTAATGAGGGAATCCGGCATCAGCTGCCGCAAAGTAGCGACTTCTGTTTCAGGAAGATCTGTGGTGGTTCGGTACATCACACTTCCCAGACTCGATGATGAGGAGTTGCCCGAAACTCTCCGACTCGAAGCCGACAAGTACATTCCATTTGATCGAGATGAAGTCTGTATCGATGGCCAAAAAATCGAATCATTTTCTGAAGAGGAAGATTCCTCTGAAGAGATGAAGAGCATTCTGGTTGCGGTCAAGAAGGACCTTCTGCAAGACCACATTGATCAGGTTCAGGAACTGGGACTGATTCCAACAGTTGTCGATGTTGACACCTTTGCATTGGGAAATTCCTTTGACCTGAGAACCGAAGCGGGTGTTCAGGATGAGGACACCGATAAAGCAGTGGCACTTGTCGACATCGGCGCGACCAAAACCAACATTCATATCGTTAGAGGTAAGACTTCCTGTTTTTCCAGAGAGATTTATCTGGGAGGCAAGGATCTCACCGATGCGATCTCCCGTCGCGAGCATCTCGATGAAGCCGAGGCCGAGGATTTGAAGTGTGATCCCCAAGGTAATGAGCAAATGGTGGCCAATGCGGTCCAACCGGTTCTCGATGAGATCGCCGGGGAAATTCAGTTGTCCTTTGACTATTTCGAAAATCAGTTCGATTTCGCCGTTGAGGAGGTCTTCCTCAGTGGCGGGGCCAGTCAGACGATCGGTCTGCAAGAGACCTTTGAGAGAGTGTTTGAGCGCGATGTCAAAACGTGGGATCCGCTGGCGATGATCAAGGTCCGTGAAGACCTCGTCGACGTTGAGGCTCTCAATGATCACCTCATTCAGTTACCTGTGGCCTTGGGACTCGGTTCCCGCATTCAGGACTGCGTCTAGGCGCACGGGAAAGGAATCTCCGTTGATAAAGATCAATCTACTACCCCACGATCTCCAGCGAGCGGCGAACACTCCCCGTTCGGTGTTCTATTCAGTGCTGGGCAGCGTTGCTGCTGTTGCACTGGGTGCCATCGGGCTGGTCTGGATGTGGATCGCTCAGGGAACGATGGAAGCTCATGCGGAAGCAAAAGCCGCCAAGGTCAAGGGACTTGAAGAAGAAGCTCGTGAAGTGGATCGGATTCAGTCCGACATCGAGTTTTATCGTCAGCGAGAAGGGTCCATCGTCAAAATCAAGAATCGAAGGATTCTATGGGCACCGAAGCTCGATCAACTGGTTGAAAAAGTTCCGGATGATCTTTGGATCACTTCTCTCCAGGTCAATCTTTTGGAAGAGAACCAGTATCAGTGGAAAACGGTCGAAGGTCAGAATGGTGGAGTGCTGGTCATGGACTGTGTTTCCACTGGCTCTGACCCTGTTGCATTAACCCGTTTCCGCAAAAGCCTTCAGGAAGACTCCCGGTTCTACACGGACCTCGTGGATATCAGCTCGTTCCCGGATTCCTTCTTCGGAGATTTCCTGAAATTTACTCCCCTCTCCTGGGACAAGGTCGAGGAGACGGAAGACACTCCTGAGCATTATCGCAGCACCATCGGGATTGAGTTGAAGCCTCTTCATGATCCTCCGGTCGTCAACCAGGGAAAGAAGGGTGGTCAGTCATGAACATGGATGAAAAGAAACAACTCTTTATTCTTGCGGCAATTTGCGGCGTCTTTTTCTGTCTGGAAATGGTCGTCGGTTGGAATCTGAGCAGCAAAAACAGTGAAACTCGCAAGACTCTGGAAGTCTTGGAGGCTAAAGAAGCCTCTGCACTTCTCAAGAGAGAGCGCATTCCAGATCTTGTACGAGAGTTGAAAGACCTGGAAGAGATCGTCGAGGAGTACACCGAAATCTTGCCACGTGAGGATGAAGTCCTCAGAGATGTCTTCGTGGATACGATCACCCAGTTGTGCAAAGAGAGTGGCTTGGTAGTGACAGGCGCAGAACCCGTTGCTGTCGAACAAAATGATACGCCTCGCCGCGGAGTCAAGTCTCAGGTGAAGGTTGTTAGTAAGCCATTCGAACGTCATAAGTATCGCTTTGAGTTAGTGGGAGAGTTCAGTCAATTCCACCGGTTTGTCAACCTTGTCGAAAATCACACTCGTTTTCTACGAGTGGATGCTTTTGATCTGTTCCCTATCGACCGCAGTGACGATCTCTCTGCGGCGACACAACCCAAGAAAAGATTCACCATCGAGATCTCTACCTATGTGTACGAAGAGAAAACGGTGGCAGCCAAGGAGATCCAATGAATTTGGAACAACTCAAAGAGAAAAAGTGGACCCTTTTTGCAGGGTTCGGGGCAGTGGTGGTCTTGTATCTAGTGAGTAGTTTTCTAGGTTCCGAGACCGTCGTCGAATCCGCAAATCAGATGGCCGTTGCCGCTGAGACTAATTCGGTTACCGATTCAGGAACCGTTTCCCTGTCTTCAGATTTAAATACCGTCACCGATTCTATGGAAGCCGATGTGGCTGGTGAGCCGGGAAGTTCGACGGCGACTAGTTCTGAAGCAGTTCTTCTAAAGCGACCAGAGATGGAAGTTCTTCCAGCGACTGGCCCTAAAGAGGAAGAAGAATCTAGAGTTCATAAAGTTGAAGAAGATCGTCGCATTTCAGACCTTCGGAAAAGTTGTGAAGAACAGCTTCGTCGTGGTCAATGGAAGCGTGCCTTTGAGGGTCTCTCAAGGCTCGTCAGTTTGAGACCTTACAATGCGGATTATCATCTGACCTTGGGCTTGGTCCATCGGCGTCTGCATCCGCTGGAAACTGGAAATGGACATCTGCAGGAAGCTTCTGCCAAATTTCAGGAATACATCGACTATGGCGGACAGGAAGCGATAGCGTTTTTGCTGTTGGCAGAGACCGCAGCAGTATCCGGCGATGATGAGGTGGTGTACCGCCACCTGGACGAAGCCGCTTCCCGAGGAATGAATATTGCTCGTGCTGTCGATCAATTTCCAGCTTTGGCTCGCTTTACAGAGGACACTCGATTTGTCAGATCTGCGCTCAAGTTGGAACGCTATCTCCTGAAAGACGGAGCCCACAGAGATCCATTTACCGCTCCATGGAAGTCCTCTTCTTTCGTTGATTCAAAGGGTAGCTTTAGTTTCCTGGAAGTCAGTGAACAGAGAGAATTGTTGGCACAAGCTCGGGCCGCGATTTCGCGCGTCGAATTCTCTGTCAGGGAAGGTGAGCACGAAAATGCCGCCGAAGCCTACAAAGTGATCATGAAGATTTCTGAAGATTCCAATCGTTTTGATCAGCCTGAACTGGCATCCGAGCTAAAAGCCATCGGCGATCGCCTGGATGATCTGGAAGATGGTGTCGCTGAGATTCGTGTTCGTCACCTTTATGAAGAAAGTCGTGATCGACTCGACCTGATGAAGAGAGCATTTGCTGATCATGAGTTTGATACAGTCCATCGTCTCCACACCGAAATCCAACGTTTTGCTCGCGACATCGAAGAGGCGGGTGAGCCTTACCTGACGACTTCGACGTTGGTCGGCTTGGCAGCCCGTCAACTACTGGATCGCAGTGAGGTCGTCAGAGATTTTCTTTCGAGAACGATTGATATCGATGGGGTCGCAATTTCCGGGGAGGGGTCCCACGCCATCGTTGATGGCCAGTGGATCGCTCTGGGTGGTGAAATCCAGGGAGCTGTCCTGCAGGAAGTTCACCGAGACCGCCTCGTTTTCCTCTTTGAGGGAGAAGTCATCGAGCGGAGATTTGGACGATTTTGATTCCGGGTCCGATAAATCCGGGAATTTGACTAAAAAACACAGGTCTGCCCTCAGGTCATGGGCTTCCACGACCGATAGAGAAAACAGGAAGTCCTGACATCGAGTCGGGAATGTAGAAGTCCTGTCCCTTACGGGAGGAATTTGAAGATGAGAATGCTGATTCTAGTGGCGACACTTTGCGTTGCCCTTTTTGCAACCGACCTTGCTGGGGCCTTTCAGGCTTCCGAGGGTGGCGTCGACCTGGTAACGATTGATGTTCGTGACAAGGACCTTCGAGAAGTTCTGAGTCAAATCGGAGATCAAGTGAAGGTCAACATCGTTGTCGACCCTCAGGTCGAAGAGAATGTCACTCTGACTTTAGAGGCTATCGACTGGCGGGAAGCCCTCGATATTCTGGCTCGTGAAACCAATTGTGTGGTGATCGAGGTCAGTGATCGTCTGATTCGATTTACTCAGCCTCCTTCAATTAACATTGAATTCCAGGATGCAGAGTTAGCTGTGGTGCTGGAACTTTTAGCCAAGCAATCGGGCGCTAACATTGTCATTTCTGAAGATGTTCAGGGCAAGGTGAGCCTGACTTTGCGCGATGTTCCATGGCGTGAAGCCCTGAATACCATCGTTAAGACAGCAGGATATGTTGTCGTTAGCGAGCGTGAGGGGATTAGCGAGATCCTTCGAATCGTATCTCCACAGAAGTTGACTGAGCAGCAAGAGACCCGGATCTACCAGTTACGTTACATTCGTCCTCCTGAGCAGTACGTCGCAATCATCTCAGATATTGAGAAGCAGGCGGGGAGTCTCGGAACAAATAGCGCTTCCGAAACTGAGGAAGAGTTCACGTTACTGAAAGCCTTGCGTAGAGCTTTGTCCCCTGGTGGTGAAATGGATTTCGACGTAAAGACGAACTCCCTCATCGTGAAGGATATCGCCCCAAGACTGGATGATATTGCAGACATTATTGCTGAGATCGACGTCGAGCCCGCTTTGGTACAGGTTGAGGTCAAGTTTATCTCGACAGCCAATGACGACATTCTCGAGACGGGTCTGAAGCTCGATGATCCGAATACTCCGGGTCGTGACGGATTCCGTCTGAGTGCCCGCGGTGCTTCACCGTCTTCGAATTTTGCAGACCTCTCTGGTTTGGGTGTGATCCCCGATGCCACCTCAGGTGTTCCGATCTACAACGGATCTGTCGTTTCCAATGGTGGAACCTGGCCCTTTGATATCGGCAACATGCAGAGCATTGGTGTTCCGTATCAGGCGTTGGGCGTTCTCGACTTTACCCAGACCCAGCTACTGGTTTCCATGGTCAAGGACGATGAGAATTCCAAGATTGTCCAGCAGCCGTTCCTGACCACCCTCGACAACTACCCGTCGACGATCTTCGTCGGTGAGGAAGTTCCGTTTGCGGTTCAGAATGTGCAGCAGGACCAGAACGGAAACGTGACTGTCTCCATCGACGAGAACTCCCGTTCTCCGGTCAATGTGGGATTCACTCTTTACGTGTCTCCCCATGTGATCCCCGGAACCGACATGATCTACATGAATGTGATTCCGAAGGTCTCCACCCTGGTGGGTAACACCTCCGACATTCCTGGATTCGATCGTTTCCGCTTCAGTGATCCTGGCAGTGGCACCAGTGCCTTCATCGATCTCCCGAGGGAGAGCAGCCAGACCGTGGTCACTTACCTGCGTGTTCGTGATGGACAGACGGCGGTGATCGGTGGCTTGCACACCGAGCGTCGCGTCGAGATCGAATCGGCGATTCCGTTCCTTTCCGACATTCCTTACCTGGGGGAGGCGTTCAAGTGGCGTCGTCGCCAGGCGGACGTGAACCACCTGCTGATCCTCGTGACCCCGCGCATCATCAAGAGCAGCGATGTCAGCGAAGAGATCTACCAGAACGCCCTGCGCGAGGCAGAGCGCTGGGACTACTTCAAGGAGAAGTACGGTGAACCGACCACATCCGATGAAGCAGAGACTGAGGGCGAAGCTGTAGGCTCCGCTGAGGTCGCTCCTGTTGAGTCGACCGAGGAAGGTCGCTAGCAGAGATCTGATCAAACCGATCGAAAGGCTTCCATGGCTCTGCCGTGGAAGCCTTTTTTTTTGCAGTGATCGGTTCTCTGGATCTTTTGGGTGGGGCGGATATCTTGTGGAGAGTTCAAATCGTTTGAGAAGAGACGATTGCTGGCCCATTTCGGAGATGTGTTTCCATGCGACTTCTGGTGCAGACAAAAGTCGATTCTGAAACCCGGGTGGGGCTCGTCGACGATTCTGGGAAACTGTGGGAATACCACCGTGAATCCCAGCGAGCCAGAGGGACTCTCGTCGGTAATATCTATGTCGGCCGTGTCATCAATATTGAGCCCGCGATCCAGGCTGCTTTCGTCGATATCGGCGAAAACCGAACTGCTTTCCTCCACTTTTCGGATGTGCATCCGGCTTACGACAATGGAAAACGTGTTTCACTGCTTTCTTTTCAGGAGTCATTTCCTCGAAAGCGGGGAGAAGGTTTCATTCAGGATTGCCTGCGCAGTGGACAGGAATTAGTGGTCCAGGTTTCCAAGGATGCGATTGGCCAAAAAGGACCCAGTGTCAGTTCCTATCTTTCTCTTCCAGGCAGGTCACTGGTTCTTCTCAGTGGAGTTCAGAGGCCAGGAGTGTCGCGCAAAATTGAAGCAGATCTTCGAGAGCCTCTGAGACAGCTGGCTGAGAAACTCCCTGAAATCCCAGGAGCCGGAATCATCATTCGTACGGCAGGATCGGATCTCAAAGAAGAAGAGTTGGCCCAAGAGGTCTCTGAGCTGTCTGTCGAGTGGCAACAGCTTGCAAAGATCGCAGATCAGCAAACTGCTCCTGCTCGTCTGCGAAGTGAAGTTGATCTATTAAGAAAAATTGCTCGCGATTTGTGGACCGCATCGATCCAGGAAGTGGTGATCGATGATGAAGAGAAAGGTCAGCAGTTATTGGTAGAGCGCAAGAAGTGGCCTTGTACCGGCGAGTTGAAGCTCGATGTCTATCGAGGGAAATCAGCTTTGTTCCGCCATCGTGGGATTGAAAATCAAATCGATGGCATCTACGACCGGAATGTCAAACTTCCTTCAGGTGGGGCATTGGTCATCGAAGAGACAGAAGCTTTGGTCGCCATCGATGTCAATTCGGGAACAGATTTGACGGCTCGCAATCTTGAGAATACCGCCTTGCAGACGAACCTCGAAGCTGCTGTAGAGGTCGCTCGACAGATCAGGCTTCGTGACCTGGGTGGAGTGATTGTCTGTGACTTCATCGATATGTTGGAGGCTGAGCATCGGGCTCAACTGGAAGAGGCCTTTCGGGAGTGGACCCAGGAAGATCGGGCGAAGATCTGGTATGCACCTCTTTCGCGTTTTGGATTGCTCGAATTGACCCGTCAAAAGCTCGGGCCCTCCAAAAATCGACTGGGCAGAACTTCCTGTCCGACCTGTAATGGTCGTGGGACGGTTCGTGAGGAGCATCGTCTGGCCCCGGGATTGATGAAGGAATTGACCCGCGGAATGGCCCAAGATGGGGTCCAGGAAGCCGTTGTGACGGTCGCAGAGGGTATTTACGACCGTTTGAGGGTGGACAGGGCCGAAGAAATTGAAGCTCTGGAGCAGCAAGCCGGAGGAAGAATCATCCTAGAATCTGAGAAAGATTGGTCGCCAGAATGCTGGGCCATCCGGTATCGTTAGGGATCGCTTCCGGGCCATTGACGGTCATGGGGGCCTCGTCAGGGTTTCCCGAAATCAATCTTCGGGAACATGACAGAGAATTAAACCGCTGAGATCGGCTCTCTTTTGAGTCGTTGAAGAAGAAAGAGGAACCATGCACGCGATCTTTCGCGACGGTGGTCGTCAATACAGAGTAGAAGAAGGGGAGACCCTTTTTCTGGATTACCGCGATGCTGAGCCGGGAAGCACGCTTCAGTTTTCTGAAGTACTTGCCATCGAGCCAGGTAGTGGAGATTTCGTCTGTGGAACTCCATTAGTCGATGGAGCTTCAGTGGAGGCCGAAGTCATCGAAGAGGTCAAGGGACCCAAGGTGATTTTCCATCGCTTCCGCCGTCGTAAGAATTCCCACAGTCGCAAGGGCCACCGTCAGAAGTACATCAAGGTCCGCATCGGCAAAATCGCCAGCTAAAGAATTTCAGGGAAGCGGTGATGACCGCTTTCTGTGAAGACCGAAACAGGAGCACAGAACATGGCACATAAGAAGGGTCAGGGCGCATCCCGTAACGGGCGCGACTCAAATGCCCAAAACCGTGGTGTTAAAAAATACGGGGGTGAGAATGTCATCGCCGGTAACATTCTGGTACGCCAGTGCGGCACCAAGTTTCATCCGGGACACAACGTCGGTATGGGGAAAGACTACACCCTCTTCGCCCTCGTTGACGGAACGGTTCGTTTTGGAACTCGTCGTCGCGTTCACATTGATCCCGCTGCTTCCTGATTCAGGAAGTCTTACGGCCCCATCTTGAGCGTCCGCTTCGTAGACGAAGCCTGGATCAAAGTCTTCGCCGGTAAAGGTGGAGATGGATGCTGTTCGTTCCGTCGGGAAAAATATGTTCCCAGGGGTGGACCTGATGGTGGAGATGGGGGACGTGGCGGACACGTCATTCTGTTCGCCGATCCCCACGTTCAGACACTTCTCGATTTCACCGGTCGTCCTGTCCACAAGGCAGAAAAAGGGCGACCCGGTTCCAGTAAAAACCAGACAGGACGAATGGGGAGCGATCTTCGCATCTCCGTTCCTGTAGGAACGATGGTCTTTGACGAAGAAGGCCATCTGATCATCGATCTTGCCGAGAATGAGCAGGAGTTTGTCATCGCCCGTGGAGGTTCTGGCGGGCGTGGGAATTCCGGTTTTGCGACTTCGACTCATCAGAGTCCCCGCGAGTTCACTCCCGGAGAAGAGGGTGAAGAACATCGGGTTCACCTTGAGCTGAAACTGATCGCCGATGTCGGCCTGCTGGGTTTGCCAAACGCAGGCAAGAGTACCTTTCTTTCCAGAGTTTCGAGTGCCCATCCCAAAATCGCAGATTATCCCTTTACCACTCTGAGTCCTCAGTTGGGGATCGCAGAATTAGATTCCCTACGAAGAATCGTTCTGGCAGATGTTCCAGGTTTGATCGAAGGAGCTGCCGAGGGGGTGGGGTTGGGGATTGGTTTCCTCAAACATTTGGAGAGAACCCGAGTGATGTTGCATCTTCTCGATCCCCATGATCGTGATATCGATCAGCTGGTCAGGGATCACGAGATTATTCGCAGTGAGGTTGGAGCGCACTCTGAAGAGTTGGCAAATCGTCCGACCATCACCGTGATCAATAAGGCGGATCTATTGACCCCCGAAGATGCGGATCGTTTTCGAATCGAGCTTCAGGAGCGACTGAATGAACCCGTCAGAGTGATTTCTGGGGTCACCGGCGCTGGGATCCGCGAGGTCCTGGAATCTCTTTGGGGCCTGTTGCGTCCATCTGAGTAGGTTTTCGGCCCTTTTCGACGCTCTGCCTCTCTCATCGTATTCTTCTATGGACCTTCCTGTCCCCTCAGGGGACCCCCTCGATCCAGGGAGAGATCATGGAATTTCACGAATTATTGCGCCGTATGGTGATTGAAAATGCTTCCGACCTTTTTATCAAGGTGGGCTGCCCTCCATCACTGAGAGTCGATGGAGCAGTCAAGTTTCTCGACTGTGAAGAAATCTCTCCGCGGAAATCACAGGAGTTTCTGGAGATCATTCAGGACTCCAGGCCTGAGGCTCTTCCGCAGAAGCTGGATGTCGATACTTCATATGACCTTCCGGGAATCGGTCGTTTCCGGGTCAACATTTTTCATCAGCGGGGGCAGCTTGGATTTGTTTTTCGACATGTCTCACAAAATGTCTGTGGATTCGAGGAGTTAGGACTTCCTCAGGAAACACTGACAAAGTTGGCGCAACAGAAGCGTGGACTGGTATTGGTTACAGGAAATACAGGTTCAGGTAAGTCGACGACCTTGGCCTCGATGGTGCATTACCTGAATGAAACGGTCAATCGTCACATCGTGACGATCGAGGATCCGATTGAATATACTTTTCGTGATCGAAAGTCTATTATCGATCAGAGAGAAGTCGGCATCGATACCGATTCATTCCCGACAGCCTTGAGACATTCTCTTCGTCAAAGCCCGGATGTGATTCTCATTGGAGAGATGCGTGACCGGGAAACGATGGAGGCTGCGATCGCTGCGGCGGAAACCGGGCACCTTGTTCTCTCGACTCTTCATACGGTCAATGCTGTTCAGACGGTAGAGAGAATTATTCATTTCTTCCCTCCTCATCAGCATGACCTGATTCGTCTGCAACTTTCCCTGGTCTTGACAGGGGTCGTCTGTCAAAGGCTGATTCCAGCTTTGAATGGGGAAGGGCGGATTCCTGCTCTCGAGATGATGATCAACAGTCCGACGATTCGGGAGTTGCTCCGTGAAGGAAAAACTCATGAATTGCACAGCGCAGTCCGGGATGGTGAGCATTTCGGTTCCCAGACCTTCAACCAATCCCTGAGGGATCTTTACCGGGCAGATCGAATCACCCTTGATGACGCATTGGCATTCTCGGATTTCCCTGAAGAGCTTCAGCTGGAGTTACGGGGAGTCGTTAAAGGGAATGCCATGGGGGATTTCGACTTCGATTACTAGTCACGATGACTGGGGTCGGACCCGGGTTCACGGTATGCTTCGGTTCTGGAGGCAGTCGTGGACACATTGGTCATCGATGCAGGCAATACCCGTATCCATTGGCGTGCTCGCCTTGGATCGGGTCAGGTCGTTGCCGGATCTTCGTCGGCAGCGAGTCCGGATTGTCCATGGAGTGAAAAGATTCCTCCTGAAACAGACTTCCTGAAAGTTGCCGTCTCTTGTCTGAGGGCGGACCATCGCAGCGCCCTTGAGCCGATCCTCAATCATTGGACTTCCCGACCGATCCTTTGGATTGAGAGTGGGGCTGCGGCGGAAGTTTGTGTTGAAACTGAATTCCCTAACAGGACAGGCGCAGACAGGGCCCTCGCTGCTCTTGCATGGGGGCAATCCAGCGCTGGAAAGCCTGCGGTACTGATTGATGCAGGAACAGCGGTGACCGTCGATGCTGTGACCGCCTCGGGAGTCTTGCTGGGAGGTTGGATCACGGTTGGTTGGCAGGCGTTGAATGATGCCTTGCCAAATGCTGCTCCCGAATTGCCCCGAGAGACTTCGGTGAACGATGACGCCATTCCTTGGTCCCGAGAAACTACCGAGGCCATCGGAGGGGGACTGAACACTCTGTATTGTTCCGGGATAGCGGGTCTGCACTCTCAGGTTCTGGAGGGGCTTCAGGGTCGCCAAGAAACTGAAATCGAGACGGTCCTGACGGGTGGTGATGCGGATCGATTGGTTGAGACTTTTCCAGGGGCTCTCCTTAAACCCGGGCTCGTACTCGATGGTCTGGAAGCGGTTTTATCCCTCCAAAAGTCCGAAAATGGTCAAGGATGAAGGTGACCGTCAGCGCAGTGACAGGAAATGGCTCTGCTGCACTTCACGGCATCTCCATTGCAGGAGTCGGAGCCGATCAGTTATTGGAAAAACTGCTTTCCCGTGTCTCTGTAAAGGGCTCTTGGCATGCCGACCTTCTCGATGGAGCGGGAGAGGTGCTGGACGACATCGTCTGTCTGCGCTGGCCCAATTCCGAGGAATCTTATTTGCTGACGACTCACGGCAATGTCCTGATTCTGGATCAGGTAATCCAACGTTGCATGGAATTAGGTGCGATCCACCAGAAAGAGAATCCGGACCTTTTTCAGGTGGAAGATGAAGCTCAAGGATGCTCGATTCAGAAGCAGGCTCTGAGCTTACTCAAAGAAGCCAGAAGTCCAGAAGTGTGTTCTTTCCTGTTGTCTCAAGGATCCGTCGATGGTTTTGCCGGCGAGGTTTGCCGTTGGGTTTCTGATCCACCGGCGATTTCTGAACTGGATCAGTTGATCGTTCAGGGTCATAGAGGTTTGCAGTTGCTTTCGCCGCCCAGAGTTGTTCTCACAGGAGTGACCAACGCTGGCAAAAGTACGCTCTTCAATCGATTGGTCGGAAAAGATCGTTCGATTGTGACGCCGATCGAAGGAACCACGCGTGATCTCGTTGTCGAGGTCGCTCCCATCAAGGGGTATCCCATCGAGTTGATCGACGGTGCCGGTTCCCGTGAAACCTCTGATCCAGTGGAAGCAGAAGGCCTCAGAAGACTGGAGCTGGAGTTGCAGAATGCCGATCTGATTTTGGAAATACTGCTTCCTGGTCAGGCGACTCGCTTCAAGAATGATCAGGGCCGTGTTCTCAGTCTTTACAGCCGTTGCGACGAATGGATATCTGAGAGCGTCGATCTGGAAACCCATCTGTTAAGGGTCTCAGCGGTCACAGGAGAAGGTCTTCAGGCCCTGGAGGAAGCGATTTTGGAAAAGCTCCACGGCGGAACACAATTCGATCTGAATGAACCCTGTCCCTTCCTCCCCGAGCATGTCATCTTTTTGCAGGACTTGCGCAGTTCCCTGCAATCCGGTGGAGATGTGGTACCGTCCATTCTGCGATTTCTGGAGGGAGTTGCCGATTGTCATCCCTGACTGAAGCCCATGGCTGGAATCTCGTTGAGCTGTCTGATCTTTCTCGCCAAGAGATCAGCTCGATCCTCGATCGAGCGAAAGAATTCAGAGACCTTCCAGCAGCCGTTTCTGTCGCTGCTGATCCTCTGGTGGCATTACTGTTTTCAGAACCCAGTACTCGAACTTCTCTCTCTTTTCAGGTGGCTTGTCAGAGACTCGGGATCTCATGTGTGGAGTTGCCTTCTGAACGATCCAGTCTGCTTAAAGGCGAAACAATTCTGGATACTGCCCAGGTTCTGGAATCTTTGGGTGCGCGAGCGCTGGTGCTTCGAGATCGCAGTGATCGAGTGATTCGCGAACTCGCAGACCATTGCCAAGCTGGAGTCCTCAATGCTGGAGGAGGTACGCGCGCTCATCCGAGCCAAGCACTTCTCGATAGTCGGGTTCTCTTGGATGAGTTTGGCACACTGGAAGGGCGTGTGATTGGGATCTTGGGGGATGTGGTTCACAGCCGCGTTGCACGCAGTGACATGGTGGCCTTTACCGCTTTGGGTGCTCAGGTGATCCTCATCGGTCCCGAGGAATTTCTTCCGCAAGAAAATTGGCCGCAAGGAGTCACCCTTCGTCATGACCTGGATGAGGTCTTGCCAGAGTTGGATGCCCTTCAGGTTTTAAGGATTCAACATGAGCGGATTGAGGGTGGCATGAGGCTCTCCTCAGAAGATTACATCCGCAGTTTCCGGATGGATGAAGACCGACTGGAAAAGTGCCGACCTGATTTTGTGGTTCTTCACCCTGGGCCGATGAATCGGGGAGTCGAGATCTCCGATAAAGTGGCGGATGGTTCCCGGTCTCGGATTCTCCAACAGGTCTCAGCGGGTGTGCCGGTTCGCATGGCTCTTCTTGAGAGGGCGATCGGAAGAAAACTGGGTACTGAATCCGGGGATCGATCTTGAAATCCGGTCTTTTTGGCCGCTGGTTTCCCTGGCTGTTGATCGGGTTGGCGTTGCTCGCCGGCTGGTTACCGGGATCGTTGTTGAATGAGGCTGTTCCAGACGTTTTTCGTCAGCAGGGCCGGGATAAGGTGCTGCATGCGGTCGGATTCATGATCCTTCTCTTTGGTTTTCGACCCTGGGGAAAATCGAAGGTTCCTGCAGCGGATTGGCTACCGGGGACCCTGCTGCTGCTGGTTTTGTTTGGATTGCTCCACGAAGGGGTCCAGGCGCTCATTCCGGGTCGATCTCTGTCCTGGGAGGACTTTGTCGCAGATCTGATCGGAATCGCTATGGGGGCCTCTCTCGTCCTTCTGCTGGATAAATCGCGCTAGGTTCCATTTTTTGGAATTGGATTGAATCCAGTGGCAGTCTCCACGTCATCCTTCCCAGGCCTCCTTTCGGGGCTCCCCGGTCCCTTCGTTTCGGGCTATTCTATTGAAGGAACAAGTCGGGCCTTTAGGCCGGCTTCTGGAAAGGTTGCCGATGTCTCACTCCATGATCCTGCGCTTTTTCACCCTCTGGGTGGTTTTGGTATTCGGAGGAGTCTTTCCAGAGGGAGAGGCACAGGCCCAATCCAGAGGTGCGGGAACGTCGATTCGACCACAGGCGAGACCCTCGTCGCGGCCACAAGCTCGTCCACAAGCTCGCCCACAAGCGAGACCCCAGATTCGACCGCAAACGAGACCTCAGGTTCGCCCTCAAACGCGACCTCAGGTTCGTCCTCAAACCCGGCCCCAGGTGAGACCGCAAGCTCGTCCGCAGATTCGACCACAGGCCAGACCACAGACCCGCCCTCAGACAGGATCGGGGATCTCTCTTCCGGCTCAACCGAGAGTGACTCCGCAGCCTCGAAGCTCCAGAGCTGCGGCGGGGTTGGGAAGAACGACCTCTTCCGGTGTCTCGACGGTAAACCCCGTCCTTGACCTGAATCCCAGAGTGGATCTCAACCCGGTGAGGGATCGCCCCTCGATTTCGCTTCCGGGAAGTTCTGCGAATCCGAGAGGGGTTCGGACCCGTGGAAGGCAGTTGAGAAGAGAAGCACTCCCGGTTCCGAGGGCATTGCCGGTTACTCCATTGCCGGCATTGATCAAGGAACCGCGGAATTCTTTTTCCGGTTCGACTGTGAGCAGGCGAGGGAGTGCTCCCACTACCGACATGATCCAACGACTCGGCAGATCGACTTCTGTAAGAGGTGGGCTCTCCGGGCATTCCGGGGCAAGAACACTGAGTCGTAATCCGAGAGTGCACCTCGCGCCCTCGGGCACGGTTTATACACCGACAGGAGTCATTCAACCTCCTGTCGCTGGTTCTGGAGTTTTGACCAGTTCAGGGGTCTACACTCATGCCCACTATCCTTGGTACTGCCAGCCGCTTTATCTGCATGGCATCCATTTGGGAGTCGGGGTTTCGCTTTATTCAGATTATGGATTTCATGGCTGGTATTCGGGCTACTGCTCACCCTGGTATTTGAGCCATCCACTGAACTGGTGTCATGGCTGGTGGTTACCTTGGGCTTATCAAAGCTCTCACCATATTTATTGGTGGCATCATGGTTCCTGGCAGGGTTATTCCGACGGCGTTTCCTGGTCTTCCACCTTGAGTAGCTCTCGTGATCGAGGCTATGTTGTTTTTGTCGAAACCGAAGACGAAATCGTCGAGACCTTTAACGATGAGGAAGTCCTTCGGAGTCTCATCTGCGATGCATGGAGTTCAATTCAGCTTG
>NZJA01000010.1 GCA_002691835.1 Planctomycetota bacterium | reverse complement strand
CAAAACCCTGAGCAAACGTAACGATCGAATGAGCATCTTCACACGCTGAGATAAAGTCTGCGGAAAAAGTTCGCGTATTAAGAAGGGGCTCAAAAAGATCGGTTCCACTGACGAGAAAAATCAGCGGAATCGGTTTTCCCATTTCTCTCCACAATTCCAACACTTCATGACAGTGTCCCGAATGTAATGCCAAGATCAGATCACTGGTGCGTATCAGATCCTTTAGGTGTTCTCGCTCCAGAGGGGTACCACGCACAGAAACCGATTGCACTTCATGCCCCAGGGACTGCCAGTATTCCGAGATCCTCAACGAAGTCGTCTGGTTACCTGAAGTCCGGTTTGCGAGAGCGGGATCCAGAAAGAGAAGTTTCATAATATCAGGTCTTCTCTCCCCCAGAATTGGAGGGGAGCTGGACGGTGACCGCTCCAGCGGCAATTCCACGAGCAGATTCACCGATGAAACTCGCCATTTCTTGAACCTCAGCGATCTCACTCTGGTGGAGTAACTGGGCCGATTCTGGAATTGTTTTTGAACTGCGATAAATCAATCGATGGGCATCCTGGATGGCTCTTCTAATGTCAGAAGAAATCCCGGATCTCCTCAGACCTATGACGTTGACTCCCCGAACCACTGCACGGTCTCCAGTCGAGAGCATGAATGGGGGGATGTCCTGAACAGCAACTGCGGCCCCACCCAACATGACCAGGCGCCCGATTCTGCAAAACTGATGAACCAAAGAATTGGCCGAGAGAAAAGCTCCAGCCCCCACGGTGACATGGCCCGCCAAGGAACAATGGTTCGCCATGATCACACCATCCCCAACTTCACAATCGTGAGCAACATGCGAACCCACCATCAGCAGGCAGCTGCTGCCGATACGGGTCACTCCGCCAGGACGTGAAGCACGGTGAACCGTCACGAACTCACGGAGGATGCTCCCTTCTCCAATTTCACAGGAACTGGGCTCGCGGGCCCACGCCAGATCTTGGGGCTCGTGTCCCACGACAGCATTCATGTGGATTTCGACACCCTTGCCCAGTGTCGTGTGAGGTCCCACAAATGCGTGAGCTCCGATTCGGCAATGGTCGCCAATCAGAACCCCTTCTTCGATCACGCTGTAGGGACCAATCTCAACTTCGAGACCCAACTGAACGCTTTCATGAACCACAGCAGTCGGATGAATACTCAATCGCAGCTCCTCATTTATTCTCACGAAAATACTTCTGTCAGCGGAGGCTTGTTTTACAAGATTCCAGATTTCACCCCTGAGCAGCAGGGATAGAGCTCTTCCGCTGATCCATCCGAGTTCTCAAGGATTCCGGAATCAACTGCATATCTTCCCAAACCCACAACCAAGCAGTCCTGACTCGATGCAGATAGTCTTCCGTCGAATCGGGATCGAGAAAGCTGTCTTTATCGAGAATGTCCCGGAGTGCAAGGTCTGCGATATGGAAGATCTTCAGCTCTCCCTCCTCAAGATCCGTATAACCGGGATAGGACCCTGAAAGCAAAACCGGACGGTCGTCGCGGAGAGCATCGAGAAGATAGGGAACTGCTGTCGCTCCCGAGACCGTCAACTCACGGACGATTTCGTTCCAGGTTCTTCCATCCAACGGGTCTGTCAATGCGTCGAGAAGACCCTGAATTTTTGGCTTCCCGAGGACAGCCCCGCCGACCAATCGACCGCCTATCAGAGTCGCCGCACGGCGACGGATATCCTTCTGAGCGAGAGCAAGATCTGTCCGCCCGTTCATCATAGGTTCTGGAAATGACAGGTCTTGCAACTCTTTGCCATCGGCGTCCATGAGCAAGCCGGAGAAGCGACCGTAGTACTGATGTTCCAGATGCTGGGAAGACCCCTGGAAATCAAAGGTCAGTGCTTGAAAGTAATCACACTTCAACTCTCCGGTTACCAGATACTCTGCACCTTCATCGACCAATTCGAATCCATGAAGAGCGAGAGTCCTGCGAATAATCAGGTCAGATATGTTGATCTCAGTATTTTTGCCATCCAGAGTCTCAGAAATCTCTACCTTGACCCTCGACCGCTTGTATACCTGTTCGCCCTGATTCTCATTCGATTCAGTCTGAACTCCCGAATCCACGAAAATGAAATAGATAAAGGGAATTAAGATCACCAGCAGCATCAGTGGGAACCAATTTGATTTCTGGGAATTTTCCTTCATGGCGTCACCTCTCGATCAGCTGGCCTCTAGACACTATCATTCCAAGCCGTGACCGGCCCAAATGCAACCGGGTGACTCTCAAGGAGACTCAAGGTCGAGTTTCCATGATTCGGAACCTTGAAATTGGGGCCATGGCTCTGAGAGCATTTTCATTGCGGACCGGTGATCAAAGACCATCTGTGCGCAGAAACTGGGGGATTTTTTGGCGATTCAGGTTCTGAACTTCTTCAAGGCCCACGGCGCCGGGAATGACTTCGTCGTTCTCGACGAAGCCACCAGTTCAGTTCCATCCAACTTGAGCTTACTGGCAGTCGCTCTCTGCTGTCGAAGAACAGGAGTCGGCGCCGACGGAATCTTGGTCATCCGCAGGGACACCGGATCGATCGCCATGGAGTGCTGGAACTCAGATGGAAGCCGCGCAGAAGCGTGTGGCAACGGTCTTCGAGTCATCACCCGAGTCCTTCACCGTCGAGAAACCGTGTCGACGATTCAGACGGATGCCGGTCCTGTTCCTGTAAAAACCCTGAAAGACTCTGCTGGCAATTTCCTCGCCAAAACCACCCTCGGTCCGGTCATTCACTCAGCTCCGATATTTCTGAAAATTTCTGAAACAGAAGTCCAAGGGATTCCTGCGAATGTTGGCAACCCCCACCTGGTTTTCAACCTCGATGATTTTCCTGGAGATGATGCCGTACGTCAATTCGGGCCCGGACTCGAAGTCTCCATGCCAGGGCGAGTCAATGTCGGTTTTTACCGGATCGAATCCCGCAAGTATCTGAAGTTGCGGGTTTGGGAGAGAGGATGTGGAGAGACCTTGGCCTGTGGAACCGGCGCAGCCGCAGCGGTCAGGGTACTGCAAGCACGAGGTCTACTTGACGACAAGGTTGAAGTCGAAATGCCCGGCGGAATTCTACAAGTGCGATCTCTGGAAGAATTCCCAGACCTGGTTGAGATTTGCGGGCCCGCCCGTATCAACTTTTCAGGAACACTTTTTATCGACGAAACCGGGACGACTTTGATCGATTTCAAAGAAGAGATTCAGGAAACGACCTGAACCCCATCTCCCTCGACCACTTCACCAATCTCCCAGGCTTTCTCACCCATTTCGGCAAACCGATCCAGAATCTCGCGACAGGCGTTCTGGTCAACGATCACTGCCATTCCGATTCCCTGATTAAAGACTCGGTCCATCTCTTCTGAAGCCACGGGTCCTTTTTCCTCAATCAATGAAAAGATCGGTGGACGATCCCATGAGGATCTTTGCAGCGTCGCTCCCAATCCTGCAGGAAGAACTCGCGGAATATTTTCGAGCAGGCCGCCTCCAGTAATGTGAGCCAAAGCATGAACTTTTGAGGGGAATCCTGAAAGAATATCTAACAGAGATTTGACGTAGATACGGGTTGGTTTCATCAGTTCTTCCCCAAGGGAATGACCCCAGTTTGCAGGGTCCTGATCCAGGGGTAATGCTCCGTCACCCTCCATCAACACTCGTCTCACCAGTGAAAATCCATTCGAGTGAACCCCGTTGGATGCGAGACCGATGATCGAGTCTCCTGCAGCAACGGCATGGCCATCAAGAATTTCGTCTTTTTCGACAACTCCGACTGAAAATCCAGCAAGATCCAACTCTCCCGGCTGATAAAAGCCCGGCATTTCAGCGGTTTCTCCACCGAGCAATGCACACCCGCTTTGACGGCATCCCTCAGCAATTCCTTCGACTACGACCGCGATGGCCTCAGGAGAAATTTTTCCTGTAGCGACGTAATCCAGGAAAAAGAGAGGGCGTGCACCACCGACAATGAGATCGTTGACGCACATCGCCACCAGATCGATTCCAACGGTGTCGAGCTTCTCACAAGCAAACGCCACTTTGAGTTTGGTTCCGACTCCATCAGTCGCTCCGACGAGGATCGGATCTTTCATCGGCTTGCCAAACAATTGCCCAGCACCATCGAGAAGTCTGAAAAATCCGCCAAAAGCTCCATGGGATCCGTCGAGAACTCTGTCGTCCTGAGTGGACTTTACAGCATCCCGGATTCGGGAAACGACTTCATTGCCAGCATCGATATCGACACCAGCGTCACGATAGGAAACTTTACCGGAATGGGATTCGACAGGTGTATCATCGACCACGGGCCAACTCCTCTCTCTGGACCTCCCAGAGCCATTTTTCATCCAGATCATGCTTGCGCAAAAGACGTCGACTTCGACGTGCGCGCCCCTCGTCACCAAGTTTCCGCGCGATCTGCCAATCTAGAAAAAGCAGATCAATATCACGGGCATCCATCTTCAGGCCCTTATCCAGAGAAACTCGCGCTTCTTCCAGACGCCCACGAAGGTAACTGCGCTGAGCCTCATCGAGAGCAGACTCAACCTCCCTGCGAGTTTTCTCAATTCGTTCCCCAGAAGTCCAATGAACCGCCCAGCGGATGGTCAATGCACTGCAAACCAGTCCACTCACAAGACTGACTCCCAGAAACAGTCCTCGGTCCTCTCCCACCCGCAGATGCGAGGCGAGGTGCAGAATCCAGCTTGCTGATCCAAAGAGGAAGAGCAGGAGCCCATAGGCGTATCGCCCGTGCAACAGCAGCGGAAATCCGGGAATGACAGAAGAGAGCACCAGCAGGACTCGCAAGGGATACCTCCAAACGATCTTCAGTGTAAGGTCCCGGGCAGGCGGAGGGGAGCAGAATGGGATAGCTTGATGAGACCCTCTATCCGGAGGACTCTGTCTTTATGAATAAGACTGCAACAAACGAACCCGGAATCCCAGACTCTGGTGTCCTCAGGACTCTGGATGCGACATTCCAACGGCTGACGGAAGGCCTTCGGACAGTCGAGGATCCGACCCGCTTTCACCTGCAAAATCCTGTTCTCGCTGCTGGTTGGCAGGATCTTCGCAGGAGATGCGGAGCGCTGAGACAGAAGCTCGAATCAAAGGTCGGTCGCCTGACCCCCTATCGAGACCTCTCAGGAGATCCCTTACTGGATCGCCCGGGGGCAGGGAAACACGAAAACTTGCAGGCTCACCTGGCAGCAAATCTGTCCCGTTGCCGTGAATCTGCCCGGTCCATCGAAGAGCTGTTACGCCTGATTGATGCGGACCTCTCGCATTCCATGCAAGAAATCCGATACGGCATCTATTCGCAGGACAGTGTCATGCAGGGGCTTTTCCATAGGGGACCGTCTCTGGCGGAAAGAAGACTCTACCTCTTGGTGACAGAATCCCTCTGCCATGGAGATCTCTACGAAACGACCGAAGCCGCTCTCCGCGGCGGAGCCAGCATCGTCCAGCTTAGAGAAAAAAATCGGCCGACCGGGGAGATCCTCGATATGGCTCGGAGATTGAGGGGTATCACCTCCGCCCATGATGCCCTGTTGCTGATCAATGATGATGTCACGATCGCCAAACTCAGTGGTGCAGATGGTGTTCATTTGGGACAAAAGGATTTGGCACCGCATGAAGCTCGAAAAATCCTCGGACCAGATGCCATCATTGGACTCTCGACGCACTGTGCAGAACAGGCCGCACAGGCTGCAACACTCGGCGCAGACTATCTTGGCGTTGGGCCCATCCATGAGACTCAAACAAAACAGCATCGACGAGCAGTCGGAACTGACTACATTCTCGAAGCACAAAAGGCTTCACCCCTGCCCGGCTATGCGATTGGAAAAGTGGAAGACACCACACTGGATGTCGTTTTGGCTGCAGGTGCAGATCGGGTTGCGGTCTGCACTGGAATCATCAGCCGTGAAGATCCATTTGCCGCGGCAGAGCACCTTTCCGCAAAAATTCAGGCCCACCTGAAAATCAACGCTCCCAATGAGTCCAATATCCATGGCTGAATCCCAGGAAAAAACCTCTCCCGATGAATCACAGGGACGGGGTGGCTACCTCAAACGTCTCTATCAACGGATTCTTGACGAGGCAAACACCCGCAGAGGGCCGGCTGTTCTGGCAATCGTCTCTTTTGCCGAATCCAGTTTTTTTCCGATTCCACCCGACCCCCTGCTGATCGCTCTTGGACTCGGAAATCCTCGACGGGCGATTCCACTCGCTCTGATGACCACGGTGGCCTCGGTGGCCGGAGGGTTGCTGGGTTACATGATCGGTGTCTGGGCTTTTGACACGATCGGGATGGCCATTCTTGATTTTTTCAATGCGCATGAAACTTATGCCAAGGTAGCCGACAGCTTTCTGGAGATCGGTTTCCTGGCTGTTCTCGCTGCAGCCCTGACTCCCATCCCCTACAAGATCTTCACCATTGCTGCGGGAGCAGCAGGGATGCCCATCCTGATCTTCATCAGCGCCAGTCTTCTGGGTCGAGGGACCCGATTTTTGGCCGAGGGGATTCTGATTCGAATCTTTGGTGATCAGGTCAAGGAGTTCATCGATCGTTGGTTCGGCTGGCTCACGCTCGGCGCATTCGCTCTCGGCATTCTTGGCTTCGTCGCACTCAAGTATCTCGGGTAACCAGCCAACGATCCGAAAGTCCTCGACGATGGGATCCAGCGAATCTATGCGCCCAGCAACTCATGAAGAAGATCTTCGGGATTCCGGTCTTCCTCAGCCCCCGTCCAGCGCATCGGCTCACCGGCGGCTTTCCGGGTTTCGATCTCTTTTTGCCAGGCCGATTCATGATCCAGGATACCGATGACGTGAACTCCAGGTCCCGGATGTCGATCTTTGGGAGGCTCAGAGAGTCCCTCCATACCAAACCAGCCAGTCCCCGCCTCGGTCGCCACCATTGCATGCGGCCAATCCTGATCACCGGCAGCACAGGTCAGGATCACCTCTGCTCCAGCTCCAGTCCCGGCCAGAATCATCTGAGCGGGATCGATGTCGTAATGAAGAAGAAGTTGCTGTCGCAAACGATCAAGGCCGAAATCCAAAACTGACAAATCTTCAATCCGATGATCTTTGGCCAACCAGTCCCCCCCTTTTCCGGAAGAATAAGTTTGCTCGACAACAACGATGGTCAGACTCTTTCCATGTAAATCCCTAAGGCGCTCCATCTCCTTCGCCGGATCCGAAGCAGCCGATCCCAGCCAAATGAGAGCCGGAACCTTTTCTCCATAGGTGTCCGCCAGATCGATCCGGTAACGAAGGGGACGCGGCGAAAGAATCGCCTGACTTCCTGAGTGCCTCCCGCGAGCCACTGCCTGCGTCCGAACTAACCAGTCCGCTCGATATCTGTCGACGCTGACTTCCACAGATGGAAGATCATACACAGGAACGATATCTACCGTTCCCACCGAGAGATCAGGATTTCGTAACTTGAGCTGATGAACCGAGCCATCCTTTTCAAGACTGTGGAAGCCCCCATTCAAATGCACTACCACTGTCCGAGGGTTTGCGCTCATCGCTTTATGAATCGATTCAGCCATCGTGTTATCCCAGAGACTTTGGACCTTTTCGACCCGGTCCTCAGGAGTTCCTGCAGCGGGTGCATGGCCATGTCCACGAACGGTACGATCGTAGCGCTGCCAATATCTCTCAGTTCCAGGTAACAGATCACGCGCGATCGTCGATCTCTCCTCTTCAGAGAGCGCACCCAAACCACCGCCAAATGCCGCTTTTCGCCAGACAGAAGAAGGAACATTGGCAGCCACGACAGGAACACTGTGATCTTTGGCCCACTCAACGATGGCTCGATAACCGGTGTGGTAGTTCCCCCATGGATTGGAGTTCTCAAGAAAATCAGATTCAGAAATCTCTCCAACAAGATATCCATCGACGACCTGCTGAACATCTCGGCTGAACATCTCCATTGAGATGACCATCGGGCGACCTGTTTCGAGGTGACGATCGTGAAGTTGACGAACCAGCTCCAGCTCAAGTCGATGGGTTTCATGATCGAGATGAGTTTCGCCCACGAAGATCACATCCCGTTGAGCAAGATCATCGACGACCGTTTCAATACCCGTTTCCTGGCCTGTTTCACCATTAAAAAACCGCATGCGCTTCTGAAGATCATTCTCTGCAATATCCGGAGTGACCTGACACCCAAGCGTGGCGAGCAGCACAATCCCTGCACACCAGACGGAGATGAAGGAGTAGGTATTTATCCAACAG
Source organism: Planctomycetota bacterium (assembly GCA_002691835.1). The sequence continues at coordinate 2,276 of NZJA01000010.1, read as the reverse complement.
GACTTGGCGGGTTCTCTTTTAACCATGATGCGATCCAATCCACAGCTTCTGAAAGGTCTTTGACATGGGCGTCAATCTCCAGATCGGCAGGTAAGGGAGATTCACCTCTCCCGGTTTTCACACGGATTCTTTTCATCTTCAGTTTATCCGCGACCTGCATGTCGACGACAGAATCTCCCACCATGATCGAAGAAGCGAGGTCGATTCCGAATTCACGGGATGCTTCTTCCAGCATCCCCGAATCAGGCTTTCGACAGCGGCAACCGTCGTCGGGATGGTGCGGGCAGTGCTTAATTGCCAGGACTTCCACCCCCCAAGTGTTCAAATCTGCCATAAGTCTTTGATGAATCTGCCCAACGATCGACTCTGTGGTCCAACCGCGACCAATGGCCGATTGATTGGTGACCACCACCACTGGACAACCCAGTTTTCCCAAGCGTCTCAGTGCAGTTGCGGTGAACTCATAGTAGCGAAACTCTTCGGGATCCCGAATCGCCTCAAGGACGAACTCATTGATCACTCCATCCCGATCGAGAAAAATCGCCCGCTGTTCTTTCACCCTTCGGTACCGCCATTCTCATTCTCGGCCAATTCATTGCGAACGAGAGTTCGAAATCCATCGATGATCATATGGGTCATGATCATGTGGGCATCTTGTGCAGGTTGCATCTCATGAATTTCAACATGTAGAGGATGTTGCACCAGACTCTTGAGTTTTCCACCGGAGAATCCGGTCATTGCAGAAGTCTGGCAGCCCAACTCACGAGCCTTTTCGATGGCGGCCACAAGATTCGGAGAGTTTCCGGAGCCACTCATCGTCAGGACCAGATCTCCAGGACGAGCCCATTGCTGAACCTGCTCGGTAAAAATCGCTTCGAAACCGATGTCATTCCCTAATGCTGTCAACGTTGAAGGACTGTCATTCAAAGACAAGACCTTCAGACGACGAGGCTCTGAAAACGGGATCGCATAGGTCGCAAGGTCTTCCGCAAGGTGAGAAGCCGTGGCAGCACTGCCGCCGTTTCCGAAGACCAGCAATTGGCGATCATCTCGCCAAGCCTGATAGACCTCTACGGTCCACAGCGAAACCGCAGCGACATCGATCGCGGAGATCGCCACCTGACTTCTCTGGCGGTATTCCTCCAGAGAGCGAGTCAGATCTCCGACGAGGGACTCTGAATCCGTATCCGGGTGTGCATCCTTGGACATTTCGGTTCCTTCCTGACGAGAGTCAGGATACATCCCCTCAACTCTGGGGGTAGGATCTTGCCGAAGGAAGCTCTTCCCCTGATTCTGGCAATGCTCTCAAACTCGACTGCTGGAGCCTGACTACTGGAGCCTGACTACTTCGCCTCACGATCTCTAGAGGAAAGGAAACCCATGCTGTGTCTGACTACCCGCTGGGTGCCCTGGGCGGACTCCCAACTGGATGAACGCCTGAGAATGGTTCTCGATACCCACATTGAGGGCATCATCCTCAGTGTTGAAGACCCTCTCGATCATTGGCCGCAGATCGTCCGGGAAATTATCGGAGCCCAACACTCGATTCCTGCGGCAACCGCTCCTGTCCCAGAAAAACCATTCCTCCCCGGCCGTCCCCCTCGGCTACCGCAGTTGGATGGACTCGACGAGAGCGAATCGAGGGCGGCACTGGACAGTGTTCTTCAATCGCTCTCCTGTGCCAGAGATCTGGGAATTCCTGCATTGATTCTGACTCCACCTCGATTACCCGGAGGATCTGCACTGCAAGATCTAAACCGTCGCCATCAAGATTGGATTCAAAAAAGACAGGAGTGTGAGAAGTCGATCACTCAGGAAGATTTGGAGAGTACGGCGGCCGCTGAAACCCGGATTGCGCAGTTACGCGGCGAATATCAGAGATTTCTGAAGCAATGGGAGAAATCTGTTCCCCCCTTGGAAAAACGTCGGGACTCCCTGCTTAGAAACCTTGATAAAATCCTCGACGAAGCGGATCGGACACAAATCCAGATCCTGCTCCGTGAGTCGCGGCAACCACATACTCCTCTTCAAAGAGGGGATTGGGATGAGCTGATGCAACGGTTTGCCGGGGCTCCAATGAAACCCCTCCTGGATCCTGCCGCTGAAGCCTGGAACCGAGAACTCCGCGGCTGCGAATTCGATCCCCCTGCACCTTTTCCAGATCAAGGTTCAGCAGGCATGATTCTGGCTAATGTGACCGCTACTGGAGAAGAAACCTTGCCGGAGTCTGGAATCTTCAACCCCGATCTTCTGTTCTGCAACGAAGGCAGTCCCCT
>NZJA01000009.1 GCA_002691835.1 Planctomycetota bacterium | reverse complement strand
CCATCATGTCCCGCGTCAGGTCCATGTCTGTTTCTTTTCCGGGGACGATTTCGACGATGGGGTTTCTTTCTGCCGGGAAGAAGTAATGGACGACCATCGTTCTTCCTGGATTTGAGATGCCCTCGAAGATGACTTCTGGTTCGAGATGAGAAGAGTTCGAGCACAGTACTGCTTCTGCGGAAACGAGTTCCTGCACCTGTGAGAAGATACGACCCTTAAGGTCTTTGTCTTCTGTTGCTGCTTCAACAACAAGATCGCAGCCAGAGAGCTGGGAATAGTCCGACGTGAAGATGACTCCGTTTTTCATCTTTTCGCCCTGCTCTGGACGGAATGCTCCTGCCTCGACACCACGGTCGACTTTCTTGTTCATTTTGGAGCGACCTCGCTCCAGAGCTTCTTCAGAGATGTCTACAACGACAACGGGAACATCCGTGGGTGAGAACACCTTTGAGAAGTGAAGAGCGATATCGGGACCGATCTGCCCTGAGCCGATCACACCAATTCGTGTGACGGGTTTTCCAAGGATGTCGATCATGGGGGATTCAGTACTCATTCGAAAACCTCCGCTTCTGGAATTGTCTGCACCAGACAGGTCCGGGGATTGTAATCAATGAGACCTGTTCAAACACCCCCACCGAGCAATTCGAGAGCAAATCCCTGACAATCTTCAGTTTCAGGAAGGTGTCGAAGGAGGGTTTCCAGAGTCACTGAGGCAATTTACGAGCCAGTGGGAGATATCGCCGATTTGTTGGGGGTGGAGGCCATGGGGGGCCATGTAATCGTGCCATTCCACTGGCCAGCCCAACTCGATGAGACGATCGGCGGAAGATTTGCCTAAAGCATGCGGAACGACGGGATCCAGAGTGCCATGGCAACAGAGTAGCGGAACAGAGCCCGGATCCGCAGCGACCTGCGGGTCTGCAAGGTAGGCCGAGAGAACCATTAATCCACCGAGAGGAGGATGGTGGGGAAGCCCGACGTGATAGGTCATCGCGCCACCCTGAGAGAACCCGGCGAGTATGATCCTGTCCGCAGGGATCCCCGATTGAATTTGGTCAGCGATCAAGCGGCGGATCAGCACGGCACTTTCTTCGAGCCCCTCCTGATCGATTTTACGGTCGATGTTCATTTCAAGAATATCGTACCAGGCCCTCATGGAGACACCGTTGTTGATGGTGACCGGACGAACAGGTGCGTGGGGGAAGATGAAGCGGATCTCTGGAGCATTTTCCAATTGGAGCTCAGGGACGATCGCTTCAAAGTCGTGTCCATCAGCACCCAGCCCATGAAGCCAAATGATCGCCGCAGTCGGGTTAGTGCCAGTTTCCACCTGAATAAACTCGAGGGCATCTTGTGATGACATCGCTCTTCTCTCTCATGAATGTTTATGGAAATCTAGTCGAGAAGGTCGAGGAGGGGAATCAGTTCTCCCAGATCCCTGACAGTATAATCTCCCTCGGGCTCAAATCGTTCCTGCCAGTGTTGATTTTCTCCATTATCGACCCAGACGGTTGTCATACCCAAGTTTTTGGCTCCAGGAAGTTCGTGAGAGTTTCCGTCTCCAACATATAAGCAATCATGGGCTTCTGTTTGCAGTTCCCTGAGAACATGTCGGTACATCTCCGGGTCAGGCTTTCGGGTTCCCAGATGAGCAGAGCTGGCACGGCATTTAAAGAAGCGACCTAGCGGTGTGGTATCGAGAATCTCAGGAGCTGCAGATGAACAGTCAGTAACCAGTGCAAGCTTCAATCCCTGACCGATAATTTTCTCCAGGGTATCGATGGCATCGTGTTTTGGTTGCAGTGCTTGCGAGAGTATTTTTCGATGGGCCTGATAAGCCTGCTCGCGGACTTCTTCGGAGACCACTTTCTCCAACTGATGCAGGATGTCGTCAAATTGATGAGGACCGTCGGGGATCTTGCCCGTCATTCGATCTTCAAAGCGATCAGACCACAGTCGTCCATAATCCGAAGATTCGATTCCGAGGATGCCTGAAATCTCATCACAGCTCTTCGTCCAGATCTCTGGAGCGAGATTGGGTACGAGAGTGCCAAAAAGATCAAACAGGATCGCTTTCATCAAACCTCCTTCAATCAGGATGAAGGGATATAGAAGAAGTCGCAAGAAGGGGGGTGCTGAAAGTGGGTTGGCTAAAAAAAACCTCCAGAAACCAAGGCTTCTGGAGGGGGGGATCAAACAAGTTTGTCAAGTATTGGTCTACTCTACTGACTCGCTTGAGTTGGAGGTGTTTCGCCGACCCAGTTTGTCGGGTCGGCGAAAAAGTTCTCATTTCGATTAACAGTTGGTGTCGTCACTGTCGCAGATTGGCAACGTGTCGTCTGTCGTGGGATCCGGACCATCTTCGTACGGGCCAGGGGCCGTTGGAATCGGACCGAACTTGAAGAGCCAGTTCAGCAAGTATACGGAATCCGCCATGTTGAGGGATCCATCGTCATTGCTGTCGCAAGCGTCAGGGCACAGGATTGGCAGACCATTGAACTGATTTGCCAGCATTGTGGCGGAGTCAGCCAAGTCTACCTTGTCGTCACTGTTGCAGTCACCACGCTGGAAGACTTCCTCGGGGACCACGTAGACGAAGGTGTCATTGCGCTCGTAGATCTGAATCGATTCGAAGTCGATAACCACGTTGTTGTAAAGAGAAACATCGCCGTTGCCGTCAATGTCGTTACACCAGTAGATGGCTTGTTCCGTTTCACACTCTGCGGTGTCGTCAACGGTGACGCGCATCTTTCCAACCAAAAGACGTCCCTCATTGAGGTCGGTCGTCTGCGGAAGAGTCTGACCCTCGAAGGGTGGCAGTGCGTCCATCAAGAGTGCCACGATCAGCTCGCCTGTTTCTCCGTCGGAGCAGTCGTCGTCGACCTGAACCGCGAGATACTCGATTCCGACCTGATTAAGAATAGAGCCATTGAATTCCCATGAATCCTCATGAATCGTCAGGTCACAGTAGTAACAGACGGTAAGGGTGAAACCCTGAATGTAATCGTCGTCGTCTTTGTAGTAGAAGCAGAGGTCACCGGTCTGGCCGAGGTAGGCATAGTTACCTTCATCGGTGTCAAACTGGGTTTCCATCCAAAGGATGGTGTCCTCAGCAGGAACTCCAACGGGCTCACAGGTAAATGTTCCCGAAGAGAGAATGGGCTGCAGAGAAAGTCCGTTGATGACGAGAACATTGTCTAGAGGAGGAGATCCCAGAGACCCGCTGTCGAGGGTCAGTGCGCTCGTTGCTGCAGCAGGAATTGCTTCTCCCTCGACGTAGATGTTGGAATCGACGCACGAGTAGGAGTATGTGGCAATATGAATGTCATTCCCCAAAGGAAGTGTCTGCCCATCGAAGGGTGGCTGGAAATCCATGACGACTCCGAGGGTTCCACCATTTTCGTAGAGATTGGCGATTTCGAATTCTGCATCACCAGCGATCGTTGCAGCACCCAGAGTAATGTCTTCAAGGGTGATGACCGACGGGTCATGAGTGACTGCGGTGACGAATCCCTGAACGGGACCCAGGCTGTTGTCCATGGTGACGAATGCATTTCCTAATGCACCACTACCATCGGCAGGAGCTGAGGTGTCGAGGGTGTACATCGTTGCCGGAGGTGGCTCAAGAAGTGAAAGGGTTCCGGCATTCAGTCCGAGACCTTGTCCTGCTCCGATACTCAGACCACCTTGCACGAGGATGTTATCGAGTGTAGGAGAGTTGAGTGTTCCATCAACAAAGGAAATGGAGGTGTCTGTATCAGCACTGACGACGGTCGTTGCAGTGACAGTCATGCTGGCGATCAGCTGACCAGAGCCAGCGGCGATGGATTGACCATCGAACGGACTATCTGCATCGATGACGACTCCGAGAGTCGCTCCGTCCCCAAAAATCTCTGCAATTGCTAACTCTGCACCCACAGAAGCAGCGCTTCCTGCAATGGCGAGATCTGTGATGGCAAGTAGAGAATCATCGATCCCTATGGCCAGGACGAACCCCTCAGTTGCAGCTGTTGAGTCCATGGTGACGTTCAATGTGTCAGAACCCACCCCTAATATTGAACCATCCGAGACGGTTAGTGATTGCTGTCCCCCAGCAGTAGCACTGAGGAGTAACATCAGGGTGAGAATTAACCCACCGAGCTTACTCGTACGCATACCAAGTACCTCCATAAAAAGAGTTTCAGTCAAAGAGCCGAAGGTGCCGAAAATACACGGCGTTTCGGTTGGATATCAGAAAGACGGGAGCGGCTGATTGAACACAAATGAGCTAACTAATATCGGCCGTATCTCACGTTCGTAAACTTAACTAAGAGAATGTTAACGTGGTAAATATTCCTTGGCAAAGGGAAGGTACGGTGACTTAACTGACAGAGGTTTATCAGCTTGCGTTCATTGCTGGTAAATAGCCCCAGCACCCCTTGGATCACTAATCCCGACCCAAGAGTCTCTATACATTCGGCTGATAAGTTGGAAATCACCGATAGATCCGCGGGTGGCTATCCTGTGGTTCATGTCTTTCAGGACAGCCTGGGTGGAATCGGGGGTCCCTTTCTCCAGATCCAGGCGGTCTGGAAGGCACTGATGATGCATCTTCGGCATGGTGACCGCGAGCTCTGGAGAAAGTTCAAGATGATCCAGCGCGTACAGGACCTGAAACACATTGGTAATGATGGTCGGTCCACCCGGAGTCCCGAGAACCGAGAGAACTTCCTCAGCATCAGGGCCACCTTCGGACAGGCACACGGTGGGGCTCATCGATGAGAGGGGCCGTTTTCCAGGGGAAATCCCATTGGGTTTTCCCTGGACCAGACCAAAGAGATTCGGCACACCTGGACGAGATGTGAAGTCATCCATCTCATTATTGAGGAGAAAGCCCGCACCGGGGACCAATACTTTTGAGCCGAAAGAGCCATTCAGAGTGGTCGTTACTGCGACGCCATTTCCATGCCTATCGACCACGGAGTAGTGAGTGGTCTGCTCAGACTCTTTTGGGAGACTCTCGTCAGAAATCAATGACTTGGAAGAGGTGGCCTTTAGCGGATCGATGGAGCGAGCCATTTTTTCCAAATGTGATTCAGAAAGCAGGAGATCCATTTGGCAATCGATGAAATCTGGATCTCCTAAATATTCGTTTCTATCAGCAAACGAACGCCGCATGCACTCGGCCATTAGATGCAAATGGCGCGGGGATCCCACTTCGGAGGTTTTGATGGAGAAATCTCTCATCAACCGTTGGATTTGCGCAAGACAGATTCCACCGGAAGAAGGAGGTGGCATCGTGATGGCGTAACCGGTCTTTGTTTTGAATTTGACAGGATCACGTTCGATGGATCGGTATTCCTCAAGATCACGAGGCCGAATAATCCCACCTCCACGTTTCATTTCTGTGAGGAGGTGATCCGCGACTTCACCCTCGTAAAACCCAGCACGCCCTTTCTTGGCGATCAGTTCGAGGGTGTTCGCAAGTTCTGGCTGGCGAAAGATCGTACCAGCCGGGAAAGCAGACCCTTCGGGGTAAAAGAGTTCGGAGCTTGCTCGGTAGAGCTGCATGCGTTCCCGGGTTTTAGTCGAGTTGAGCATGCGATGAGTTCTATCAGTCATCACGAAGCCGTCACGAGCGAGTCGAATGGCTGGCGCGATGACTTGTTCCCGCGGCAGGGAACCCCAGGCCTGAAGTGCCTGAAGAAGACCATCCACGGATCCGGGGACACCTGCAGCCAGGTGCCCCGTGAGAGATGCCTCTTTCTGTCCCCGATCATCCGCGTCGCTGTACATGGTTTCGGTGGCGGCAAAGGGGGCCCGTTCACGAAAGTCGAGAGCGACGGATGTTCGCTTAGAATTTTCTCTTCCCACTGAAGCGACAAGAAAGCCGCCTCCCCCGAGATTTCCTGCGGCAGGGTAGGTCACAGCCAATGCGAAACCGACTCCTACAGCGGCATCGATCGCATTCCCTCCTGCATTCAGAAGGTCTCTACCAACCCGAGCAGCCTCGCCCTCGGCTGCGGCGACCATTCCTTTTCCTTTGGCTTTCCGAGCTTCATCGACGTTCATCATCGGTATTCCTGTCGTTGAAGGCTGGGACCGGAATCACTTCGGTCTTGCCATTTCGGGTTAATGCTTGATGGAAACCACCTCGCATCGAGCCAGCACCGGTCACGCCATCGGCTCTGATAGCGACAAAGGAGGCGTAGACATCACGTCCCTTTGGAGATCGGCGGGCAATCCGATCGAGTGTCTCGGCGATGGCTTCATCCGGGGTCGCTCCCTTACGCATCCATTCAACGACCAGGAAGCTGCCACAAACTCGAGTGATTTCTTCACCATCTCCGGTGGCGACACAGCCACCGGCTTCATCATCGGCATAGAGACCATGACCGAGCAGGGGGGAATCTCCTACCCTTCCTGGGTGCTTCCAGGCGAGCCCGCTCGTAGTGCAGGCGACACAGAGATGCCCATCGGAGTTGAGAAGAACCAGCCCCAGAGTGTCGTGTCCCTCCGAGGGGCCTTTTCCATCCGGGTGTTTCTTCCGCCAATCCTGATAGGCCTTGCGAGCTTTTTCAGAGAGGGTTTCTTCAACCGGGAATCCCTGATCCGTAGCAAACTCTCGGGCTCCATCTCCGACGATCACCAAGTGGGGAGAATGATCGAGCACCGCTCGGGCGACTCGAATGGGGTGTCGGTATCCCTGCAGAGCACAAATGGCTCCACTTTCAAAGGTTCGGCCATCTTGAATGGCGGCGTCGAGTTCGACAACTCCTGCCCTGTTGGGCAGTCCTCCGTAGCCGACACTTTGGATCGCTGGGTCCGCCTCTGCGGTCATCACTCCTTTTTCGACCGCGTCCAGAGTGGATCCACCGGACTGCAAGCTTTCAAGGGCGGCCTGATTGGCGGCTTTCCCGAAGGGCCAGGTCGAAATGATGACCACCTCACCCGGTGATTTGGAGGTGTCGGCATTTGCCCCCTGCAGACCGGTTGAGGTCAGAAAACCGGCACCGGCTGCGGCGCCCCTAAGAAGAAAATCCCTGCGATGCATTTCTGGAGCCCTTTCATGAAAAAGAAAGTCTGGTTCAACTCTTCTTCCCGAGCAACCCTCGCCTCGGAAGGATCATGAGGCTAGGATCAGCCGCCGGAGGAACCATGCGACTCGATCTCTCTCTCTTGAACGTCCATCAGCGCGAAGCCGTCGAGTATGGCGAAGGGCCTCTTTTGGTTCTTGCTGGGGCAGGAACCGGAAAAACCCGGGTGATCACCTATCGGATGTCCCATTTGATGGCCCACCGGTCCATTCCCGGAGACCGAATTCTCGGTTTTACCTTCACAAATAAGGCAGCAAGGGAGATGAAGGATCGTCTTCAGCGAATGTACCCCGATCTGGACCCTTTTCCGCAGCTGTCGACGTTCCACAGCTTTGGGCTTCAATTTTTACGCGAAGAACACCGATCGATTGGGATGAGATCGAGATTTCCGATCTACGACGATTCGGATACTCGTTCGGTATTGCTCGAGATTTTGCGAGAGATCGGTGGATTGAATGCTGCCGAAAAGGACGTCGATGGAGTCAGGGCTCAGATTTCAAGGTGGAAGATGGAGTTTGTCTCTCCAGGAGCGGCCCTCGATGGAGCCGTCGATGATCTGGAAGAGATTCAGGCTCGGGCCTACCTTCGCTATAGGGATCGAATGAAGGGTTTCAACGCAGTTGATTTTGATGACCTGATTCATCTTCCTGTTCAGTTACTGGAATCAGATGAGGATTTGAGAACTCGCTGGCAACAAAAGTTCGACCACCTGCTGATCGACGAGTATCAGGATACCAATTCCGCTCAGTACCGATTTGCTCGGGCATTGGTCGATTCTCGCCAAAATCTTTGTGTCGTCGGGGATGATGATCAGTCGATCTACGCTTTTCGAGGAGCTGAGGTCGAAAAGATACTGTCGTTCAAGAAGGATTTCCCCCTCGCGCATGTGGTCACCCTGGAGAGTAATTACCGATCAGTTTCGGCGATTCTTGAACCAGCGAATGCAGTGATCGCCAAAAACCCCCGAAGGCATCCCAAGAGACTGATTTCGATGCGGGGAGAAGGAGAACCGATTCAGTTCTCTATTTACGATGGAGAACAGGAAGAAGCCTCATCGGTGGTGGCAAAGGTCCACCGTGCATTGAAGATGGGTTTGCCTCTGTCCAAGCAGGCAGTCCTGCTGAGATCGGCGGTTCAGGCGAGACCTTTCGAAGAGAAGCTGCGATTCTTTGAGATCCCCTACACCATTATTGGGGGGCGCAGTTTCTTCGATCGCAGAGAGATTCGCGATGCTCTTTCTTTCCTCCGAGCGCTGGTCTTCCCAGAGGATGACATCGCACTACTGAGGATCCTCAATGTTCCCAAAAGAGGATTTGGAAAGGCTGCGAGAGAGATCATCGATGATTGTTCAAGAAACCGGGGGGTTTCGGTACAGGCTGTCCTTGAGGATGTCGAGATGATGAGCGCTGTATCGTCAGTCGGCCAAAAAGGGGGGCGTAAATTGATGGAGGCCCTGAATTCGGCCAGGTCTGAGCTGAATCATGATGGCAAGGCGGCATTGGAGAAACTTTTGGAAGAGGTCGTTTATGATGACCATCTGAAAGAGATTGCCGGAGGAGATCCTTTAGATCTTGAAGCGAGAAGAACTGCTGTCGAAGGACTGTTGGAATCGATTACCCGTTTCGAAGCGAATAAGGGGCAAGGCAAGCTCGACCAATGGCTTCGAGATATTTCTCTCGACTCGGACAGTGATCAGGATCACGGAGATGAGATTTTGACACTGATGACGTTTCATGGTGCCAAGGGACTTGAGTTCCCCATGGTGCATATGGTGGGAGTCGAAGAAGGTCTGATTCCGCACAGGAGAGCGATCACCGAAGACCCTGAAAAAGGCGAAGAAGAAGAACGCAGATTGATGTATGTCGCGATGACTCGGGCAATGGATCAGCTCCACATGTCGATGGCTCGTACTCGACGTCGAGCCGGGCGTGATATGGAATGTGAAGAGAGTCGGTTTTTGCTGGATATCCCGGAAGGCCTGATCATTCGCGAAGAAGTTCGTGAAGAAGACCGTCCGCCGGTGACAGGGGAGGAAGCTCGGTCACGGCTTGATCAATTGAGAAAGCAGTTGGCCGATCAAGATACGGAGTCCGCGATCTAGCTCATTGCTGGAGAATGGCTTCCACATTTCTGTCAGCCCCGGAGTCTCCGGCGACTCCCTGGCCGAGAAGAATCAGCATCGCCGTCAGTGTTGCGATGAGAAACCATCTGTGAACTCGCGTATATTCTTCCTGGAAGAGCTCTGTTGATCTGACCTCAAAAGAATCTGCTCCATGCTGAAGGGGAAGAGTGTCCTCCAGTATGACGGGGGGATTCTCGACGATTTCCCGCCACTGCTGTTCACGACTGGGGGTCACGAAGGGCTTGGAGATGACGTTTTGAGCGTCTTCTGAAGTGTTTGGTAACTGATCGTCAGGCATCAATCCTCCACCTATTCGGGATCTACTGTGGATGGATCGTCATTTTCTCCCCTGAACTTGAGGCCTTTTTCGCCCTCTTTCGTCGGAAGAGAGGATATTCTTGGGCTTGCGGAAATTTCCGCCGCTGAAATGAGGATGGACGTGTCTGACAGCCTTCGCATCGGTCGTGAGGTGATCGAGCAAGAGGCCAGGGCTCTG
>NZJA01000008.1 GCA_002691835.1 Planctomycetota bacterium | reverse complement strand
GGTCAGAATTACAGTCTCCGCGACGGAAACTTCCGGGCTGCGGCCAGCATGGTCCGATCGCAGCGGGGATGGAGTTTCCATTAACGTCCGCGAAGATCGGATTCTGAAGGCAGATTGAACCAAAATCAGGAATGCCATTGGTTGAAGCGATCGTTATATCAAGGAGGAAACCCGCAGGGGTCGGTGGGATCTCTGTCAGGGTGATGGAAAATCCAAGGACGGTAGAACTGCCGGTACCAATATCATAGCCATACGTTTCAGCAATTCCGCAACACGCATCGACCAGCAATCCCGTGGGTGATTCAAAGACGACGTCAAATTGAAATCCCGCGATCGGCTGAGTACTGCTGAAGGCTATCGGAAAAGAACCCGTTTCTGTGACCGGGTCCCAACTGACAGGAAAGGGTTCGATCAAAATGGCCGCTTGAGCAAAAGTCCTGTCGGGGATGAAGATGCCCGAGACAAGCAGTAGTAAAGAGATTGTGAAGCAGAGCCTGTTCATAAAGCCGATGATAGCATGCTTCCAACGTGCTTGTGGAAGCAAATGGCTGAGATGATTCGACGTATCGAATCCCAACGAGAGTATTCCTATTGGCGATGAAATATTCTCAGGCGTAGATTTGGTGGGCTGGCAATCATCAGGGCAATGACACAGGCGATGCGATTTTTTCCGAGATAGCTGTCGCCGCCATTATTTCGTTTGCCACCAATGTATTGAATTTCACCTTTGTGATTTTGCATCAATGAAAGGTACCAACGCCATTCTTTCAGAAATCTCTGGTAGGCCTCTTTGTCATGCTGCCACAGTGCTGCAGGTGCCAGCAACATTCCCATTGAACCGACTGCGTGAGCCTCTCGGGTTCGAGTGTTAAATCGGTCGAGGTAGTTACAAAATTTATTCTTCAATTTCGGTGCGTCTGGTCGAAGACATAAAGCCAGAGCCATCGAAGAAGTTCTGAGGGAAGCGTCCTTTGTGCCAGTTTTTTTCATCGTCCAATACCGAATCCCGCCATTTGGATCGACGGATTCACGTATTTGATTCAAGCTGAGATTCCATGAATCAGCGGAAATCTTTGCTCCGGAAATTTCACTGATGGCCCAGGCAAGGTGGGAGAGGGTATTGATGACATTGAAACCTTTCCCTCGATAACCAGTAACGACGTCATGGCCAAAGAGGCCTGTTTCATCCATCCGCGAGATCAGGGCATCGCAGATGGTCTGGATCACCTTCTTTTTTTCCTCTGTTGGATTTTTAATTTGTGCTTCTGACAGTGCAACAGCAGTCGCAGTCAGTGCCCAATTCCCAAGGTTATCGGGTCCTTTTTCGAGAGGATTTTCCGGTATCCAGGCACGACCTTTAGGTCCCTGAAGCCAACGAAGAATTTTAACAACAGACTCTGACTCTGCTTCAGACCCGGATGCCATAAGGGCGACGCATGCCCATGCCGTCAATACTCGATCTCCTGTGAGTCCGACCGGGGCATCCCAGAACCCCCCAGATTTCATGCTTTTAAGAAGTTGCTGACGTGACTTCTGAATTAACTGTTCGATTCCTTCGGGGCTTCGAATCGAAGGCCGATAGGGGAGATCGCAGACCAACGTAACAGTTTTTGGTTCGGTTTGATTTTCAGTTTCGCGAAGGACTTTGAGAGAGACTTTTCTTAAATCTTCCTTTTGGTGAGATGCGGCCTCATCGAGGCTTTCACCGAGGACTCTTTGAGGGCCTGAACCGCCCGCATCTACTTTTGCAGAGTGCTTACTAAAGATTTGGTCAGCGATTCCGATCAGGCGATCTCCCGCAATGAGGCCTGCTTTTTCTGCCGGAGACCCCTTCGAGACTTTCTGAATCAGAATCCAATGACAGTCGTCTTTGGCTTCGCCTTTAGCCCCCAGAATCCCCAGAGGGAATATTTCCGAAGAAAAGAGACTCGGGGATACCCATCCCATGGAAAGAAATAGGATTACAGTCCATGCACTGATCTTGCTTCTTCTGTTGAACTTCGTCTCAAGGATGGGGATCATTGCAGCTGCTCCTTCGGGAGTGATTTGAACATGTGAAACCAGTATATCGCCTGAAGCCCACCGAAAGGAATCGGGATGCCGAAAGCCGGAATCCAGAACCTCATGAATCGCTTTCTGCTGAATTTCTCCAGACAGAGGACTCGGGAGTGGTCACCAGTGATGATTGGTGTTCTCTGCCTTGTACTGATTCATGGAAATGCTGTAGGGCTCTTCGCTCATCAGGATCCAGAGGGAAATCCGGTTCCTGTCATCTCTATCCCGAAGATGGAACCTGATTATGGAGAGCTTTTGCAGGGTGAGGTTATCGAGCGTGAATTTCAGGTTACGAATGAAGGAACGGCGACTCTCAAAATCTGGCGAGCGACTGCCAGCTGCAGTTGCACGATTATTAGTGAATATCCCAGAAGTCTTGAGCCTGGTGAAAGTGGGATCGTTAAATTTGAAGTCGACAGCAAGAAAATCAAACCAGGAGATACTCGTAAGGGGATTACCCTCGAAAACAATGATGCTGAGCGATCGAAAATCAGATTTGTTTTCAGTGCTAAGATTACCAGTCTCTTCGAATCAGATCCCAGTCCGATTCGAATCACCGGGCTTTACAGAAATGAAAAGAAAGCCCGAATCCGATTAATTGCGAAGACCGATTTGGGTTTCAATATTCTCGGTGCGCGCTCTCGTAATGGCGAGTTTGAGATCACGGACTTTGAAGAAGTGACGAAGGATGGAGAGTATTCCATCGAGATCACTGTTCCCCCGTCGGAGACCCCAAGAACGATTAAGGACCCCCTCGATCTGATGATTGAGGTGAAGGATGGGCGATCAGTGGTGGTGGGACGTTACGTTGAGATCATGCATATGGAGTCGATCCAGGTGCAACCGGAACGGGTACTTCAATTTGGCAACCGAGATACCGATCGTCTTTTGGGAGATGACTCCAAAGGTACTGTGACGAAGATGATCCAGCTGCTGAATATCGATCCTGACCTGGATTTCAAAGTTCTGGGAGCGACTCTCGAGGGATTCCCCGAAGGGGTCATGGATGTCTTGGTGACGGAAGTGGTACCCGGGAAAAACTATCGCGTTCTCTTGACTCTTACGGAGTATCACAAGGATCCGATTCTTCGCGGAAAGCTCACCATTGAGACCAATGATCCGCTGAAAGAGTTAAGGATGGTTCAGGTTGCAGCCCGATTTGGTCGCCGCTGATCCTTGAAGTCATTAGCTGGCTGACCTCTTGAGGCTGGGAGCTGCGAGGCTGGGAGCTGCGAGGCTGGGAGCTGCGAGAAGGAATTAGCGAAAACGAATCAGTCCCCTGCAGGCGGGGAAGATTCCCCTTCCTTGTTTCCGGGTCGACGACGTCGACGACGTCTTCGTTTCTTGACGGCACCTTCACCTGCTGGGCCGTTTTCCTTTGCCGGTCCGTTGGTCTGACCAGATCTGTCCTCAGGATTTCTTGGTTTGTTGCTACGACGGCGACGACGTCGTGGAGGCTTGTTTTCGCCTCCAGATTCAGCGGTCGAGGCATTCGCTGCAGTCGGTGCGCCGGCGGCATCTGTCGAAGGTTTCCCAGAACGCTTTCTGCGTCTCCTGCGTTTTTTGGTGGCTCCCTCGGCACCGCTGTTCTGGGGCTGGCTGGCATCCCCTTCGCCAGCTGCCGAAGTACCTTTTCGACGCCGATTGGATCGCTTGTGGGTGGTGTTTGTGGTCTCGGACTTATTACTGGGGGCCCCGTCTCTTCGACGAAGAGTTCTTCGCTTTTTGCGAACTTTTTTGGTGACGGCTGTTTCCGATTCGAGGGCTTCCAGCGGTGACTTTCGAGATCGCTTCTTTTCGGTGCGACCACGGAAGGAAGTTTCCACTGCAGAGGGGATTTCTTCTTCGTCTCCCAACTCTTTACCTTGAATCAAGGTTTTCAGCGCGCCGAGAAACAGGTCAAAAGTGTTGTCAGGAATTCCAGCATTGGAATCTGCGAGCATGATGGCCGTGAGCTCGACTTCTGCTTTTTCTGCCTCAGGTTTGTGATCCCTGCGCGATCTTCCACCTCTCCGCCGGCGCTGTCGCGAAGAACGGGACTTGGCGGTTTGACCGGGAACGGCGTTCGAGCCGGAAGAATCGATATAGCGACCATCCTTTAGCAGGATTTCGACAGCCCAGGACAGAATATCGTCGCTGAGCTCCGCCAGTTCTTCGATGGAGGCGTCTTGTGGAAGATCTTCACCGGCACGGCGTGCTTCTGTGTAGTAGGCTTCGTCCCAACTCCAGATTCGGCTCTCATCGAGGGTATTCCAGAAAGTGATCCAATCGTCATCGGACGGTTGAATCTCTTCGCTGGCGAGCTCCTGCCACTCGGGGCCAAATTTACGCCACATCAGCTTGCCCCCCTCCCAGCAGACTTGCCAGGAAGTGCGACTGAAGCCACCGAGGCTAAATTTGAAGTTGTCGGGGTGGACCTTTTCCAAGGACCTTCACCTTTCCGGGAAAATCTCAGGATACCACGGGGATGGGGGAGTCGTTAGCGATCGATGGAAGCCAGTTCTGATGTCAGCTCGAGTAGCAGATCGAGGTCGGGGCTCTGAGAGCCCCGACGGGCAGAAAGGTGAATCCATGGGACGCCTGAGGCTTCGATCAACCGAGCGGCATGTCCGGGTCTGACGCCTCCCCCGGCGATCACATCCAGCCGGCCTTGGGCTTGTTGGACCAGTTTGGAGAGCTCCTGTCTTCCCTCCCAGGCTGTTTCTGCTCCCGCAGAGGTCAGCAATCTTCTGCAGCCGCTCCGAATGACCACTTCCAGATCTTCAGATCGATTGGAGCAATGATCAAAAGCCCGATGAAAAGTGACCGGGAGACCATCGCAGTCGGCGACGAGACTTTGTAAGTCAGCGAAGGGAATCCGGCCACTGGAATCGAGGAGTCCGAGAACGATTCCCGAGGCCCCCGCGGAGAGCAAGTCCGGAATCGACCTTTTCATCGTTGCGAGCTCGTCGTAGGAATAGCAGAAATTTCCAGGTCTGGGTCTGACCATCGCAACCACGTCAAAACCCATTTCGCAGACTTGCTCGACTGCTGTTGGGCAAGGAGTGAGTCCATCATCGTTCAGATTGGAGCACATTTCGATGCGTTGGCAGCAGGTGCCCTGAAGTAACTGGGCATGCTCGGGTTGGTCAATGCAGATTTCGACGGGAAATCCTGACATCAGTTGAACTCCATTTTTTCACCTCGTTGAAGGTACCCTACAGCGGAAAGTTCCTGATACCATACCAAGGAAGAAGACCCTTGGATTCCCGAAAGGTAATCATGCAATCGAACCAATCTTTTCGTGAACCGATCTTTCTACTGCTAGCGGTACTTTTCCTCTCGGGTTGCTCAGGAATTCCTGATCGATCTCAGCTCCTTTCTATTGAAGAGCAAGATTTATTCTTGGAGTCATTTGATGATATGACTCGTAGTATTGAGGGAACTTTTTGGGACCCTGAATACCTGGAAAAATGCTGGGGGGGGCTCAAAGATGATTGTCGGAACCAAGTCAAGGAGGCTCGAACAGCTCAAGAAGCCCGCGAAGCAATGCGGAGATTGCTGGCAAGTTTGGAAATGTCTCACTTTGGCGTGATTCCTGATTCTGCGAGCGAAGAGCTTTCTAGGGAACCGAGCGATGGCGAAGCCGGGATGATCCTGAGGGTTTCTCAGGGGCGGGCCATCGTTGTCCGCATCGAAGAAGGCGGGGCCGCTGAGCAGGTCGGAATTGAGCCTGGAGATGAAATTGTCAAAGTCGGCGAAAGAGAGCTTCAGCCTCTGATCAAGGAGTGGAGCAATTCAGGAAGTCGCTATCTTCCGATTCAAGCTCTTCAATCGGTGTGCTCTGGAGAATCTGGAACAGAGAGAGAGTATCTTGTTCGTGGAGTCGATGGAGACCGATCGGTTTCCCTGACATTTCAGTCACCTTCTGACGAGCATCCAAAAGTTGGGATGGGTCTGATTAGCCCGGTAACGGTCAAAATGGAAAAGCGTATTCTCGATGGGAATATTCTTTATCTGCGACTGAACACGTTCTTCGGACCGATGCAGGTGATGCCTTGGTTTGAAAACGCCATAAAAGAACATCGAGATGCGAATGGGATGATCTTCGACATTCGAGGTAATCCTGGTGGGATAGGCCTGATGGCTTGTGGACTTGCCGGCTGGCTCGTGGAAAAAGAAGGTTTCGAGCTGGGAACGATGAAGCAAAAAGGTAACGAATTGCATTTTGTCGTCAATCCGCGGCTTGACGGTTGGCAAAAGCCTGTGGCAATTCTGATCGATGAAGGCAGTGCTTCTACTTCCGAAATCATGGCTCAGGGTCTTCGGGATATCGGCCGTGTCCGTTTGTTTGGAAGAACGACAGCAGGTGCGGCCTTGCCATCCTTAATTAAAAGTCTTCCTAATAAGGATTTGCTTCAGATGGCCATCGCTGATTACGTCTCGGTTTCCGGGAAGCGAATGGAAGGAGTCGGCGTAGAGCCAGATGAAGTTCTGGAGGTCGACCCCGACCAGATTCGGGAATATGGAGATCCTACCATGGTTCGCGCAGCATATTGGATACTGGGGAAACCGGGTGGACCCGAGTCTGAAATCCGGTGATGATGATAAATAGTGACCTTCATCTCAGACGAGTGAAAGACCGATACTTTACGGTTGTGACAAAAGGAAAAGGAAATCAGATGAGATCTATCGACAAGTGGGCAGCAAAAGTACTGCTTCTCTTTTTATGTACATTTTGCGCTCCGGTATGGGCCCAAGATGCGGGTGGCGAAGTCAAGAAAGAACCCGTTGCAGATACGTCTGAAGCAGACAAGGCTGGCAAGGCTCTGTTGCTGGAGCTGCAGGACAAGTTCATCGAAGCGGTGGGTGGCAGAGAGGTTTTGGAGAAGTTTTCGAATCGAAAGATGAGCTCCAAGGTCAAGATTGCTGATGCCGGTCTTGAAGCAGACCTCAACGTCTTTGTCGATAGTCAGGGGCACTTCCTGGAGTCGATGGTCATCACTGGCTACGGGGATTTCCAGCAAGGGCTGCATGGTGATGTGGCCTGGTCTCTGGATCCGATCAATGGTCCCAGGCTTCTCACCGGAAAAGAAAAAGATCAGCTGATTCGTTCAGGGCGTCTGCAGCCTGCTCTCTGGTTGGCACGCGATCATCAAAGTGCAGAAAAGGCTGGTGAAGAGACGGTCAACGATGTGCCTTGCACTATCTATGATCTAAAAACCAAGACTGGATCAATCCATAAATACTGGATTTCCAACGAAGATGGACTGGCCCGTAAAGTCGCGATGACTTTGGAATCACCGATGGGCAAAATTCCCGTGCAGATCTGGATGACCGATTACAAGGCGTTGGATGGAATCATGTACCCTTATCAAATGAAGATGAAACAGGGTGTTCAGAATATGGAAGTTCAGGTCATGACTGTTGAACATGACGGTGAAGTTGATCCTGCAGTTCTCAAGCTTCCCGAGCCGGTTCAGAAACTGGTTGATCGCAACAAGCCGAAAGAAGAAGAAACGGTTGAGGAGCCCAAAAAAGAATCCGGCCGGTAGAATCTTAGGGAATCAGAGATCTGTCAGAACTGAATTAAGTTCAAAGCGCCGGGGGGGTGACCTCCGGCGCTCTTTTTTTGTAATTCCATTCACTACTCGTGAAGATCATTCGAGGATCACTCGGGTTGTGGGCCCAGATCCCAGTCGACCACGTTTTTCACTTCTTCGTGGAGTGAGCGCAAAGCCTCGACCTTGGTCACCAGTGATTTCATTCCTTCAAGGCTTCCATCCTTGAAATGTACGTCATACCAGTCTCGATCATCTTCGTTGTAGTACTGGAGAGCGTCGCGCATCAGATCAGGGTTCACCGCTTCAAGCCCGGCAACGAAGGGGCCCAGAAAAGTCTTTGTTCCAGATCCGGGTTTGCCGGATTCACATTCAAAGTAGTCGAGATTTTCGAAGACATCCCCTTTTCTGATTTCTGCTCGACCACCAGTCACATCAATCTCTAGTTTTTTGGGCACATAGAAGCTGGTAGCGGTTCCGCCACCACCCCAGTTCTGTTCGAAAAAACAGATCTTTGCACCCTTCTCAGTGGGGATCAGATTGGGAATGACTTTGCTGATAAAAGTGAAGTGGTGATATTCGGGATAGTGTTCACTGGTTCTGGGAATGATCAGTTCAATCCTGTAGGAAAAGGTGTTCCCGCAAATCCCTCCACCCACCAGCATCCAGCCAATTTGCCGCTCTTCGGAGAAGATGTTTTTAATCTCGACAGTTCTGTCGAAGGGGCAGCTGAAGAATCTGCCAGCATCCTGTTTCGATGGGTGCAGGAAATCACCATTTTTGTAGACGCTGTAGAGGATGAGTTGCTCTCGCCCATACGTGTTTGTCACTTCACGGGAACGAGTTGTGAGGTTGTAGGTATCGGAACTAACCGTGAACGTTTTTGCGGGTTCCGTATCGGGAATCTGGAAGAGCAGAATGACAACTGAAACCGTCCATAGATTCATGGCTTCTCCTTGTGAACAGTTTCTTTAGTCAGGGCGAGTTCAGGAAAATTTCGGAATCTCGACTCCAGGAATAAACAACTCGACTTGAGCTTTCTTCCACAGTTCCCGCTCAAATTTCACGCGCTTCTTTTCGCGGATTTCTTGACGAAGAATGGCCCGAATTTGCCCTTGAGCGTTTTCAAAGCTCAGTGGGCCCCCCGGGATTCGCTCCTCCAAAAGAATTTTGTGAGAGTATCCGCGGCAATTGAACCACTCAGACATTTGGCCGACTTGAAGTCCTCTGACGACTTCAGGAACAGGCGGAAATCGGTCCTCGAGTTGACTCTCTTTTAGTTGATAGAGCCCGCCTTGATCAGAGCGGGGGCCGCTGGAAAATTTACTGATCAAATCGGTGATGGCGCTGCCAGACGAAAGATCTTCATCGACTTGTCGTATGATCTTTCCATGGTCTTGATCATTCAAAGGAACGAGCAGTTGCCGAAAAGTCACAGATCCATCCTGTGTAAATTGATCGACATTCATACGGTAATAGTCACGCAACTGCCGTGGCGAGATACTGGTTGAGATGTTGAGTTTGAGATCTTTCAGTTCTGAAATCAGAATTTCTTCGCCGAGGTTCTTCCTGAGCTGAACTTCGCTTTCCCCGAACTGCTGTTTCCACAGGAAAAGGTAATCGTCGATGGAAAATCGGGTGCCCTCCACCCGACTGAGGCGATCAACTGTTCGCTGTAAATAATCATCGACAGCATTTTCCGGGAGAGTGATGCCATTTCGGTTTGCTTGTTGGACCATCAATCTTCTCTCGATCAGTTCACGAAGAACGACCGGTTTCAGTTTTTCACGTTCTACGTCGAGAACTGAGTCGGGAATCCGACCCATATTCGGCTCCAGGCGACGATCGATCAGTTTCATCACTTCAGCAAGAGTGATGACCTCACCATTAACTTTTGCCGCAAAGCCGTTCTGTAGTGGTAATTCTTGAGCCACAGCGGTATTTGCGGAAATGGCCATAAAGGCACAGAGAAAGCTCCACAAAAGATAGGAGCGAGCGATCGATGAGCCGAAATCCTTGCCAAAGTCTGGCTCTCTCCGGTCGATTTCAACAGCTCGTGGCTTGAGATTCATCGCTTCCTCCTAATAGCAGGTGCGGGAATTCTGGAGTTCATCGGTCCCAGAACTGTAATCAGTTCTTTGAATGAGGATAAACTTCCCGGGTTAAAGATCCAGAGACCCTCGGAATCATGGAGATTTTTGTGAATTACCCTATCATCAGAGGGTCTGGGCCTCTCGCGGTTGCAACCGCATGATTCGAGGCCGGGAGGTTGGAATGCGCATCGTCGTTGTAGGAGCCGGAGTGGTCGGTTTTCATCTCGCAGAGAGATTGTCTGCCGAGAGCCACAAGATGACGATTATCGATTCGAATAGCGAATTGATTCAACGTATTGATGATCGTTTGAATGTTCAGGCGATTCAGGGAAATGCCGCAAGTCTACGCATTCTTCGTCAGGCGAAGGTTGATAGTGCTGACCTCGTCATCGCCGTGACTGATCGCGATGAAACTAATATTACTGTAAGCCTTCTGGCGAAACATTTGGGAGCTTCCAAATGTGTGGTCCGCCTCCGTAACTCTGAGTTATCAGGAAATGCTGAGCTGATGGAAAAATGCGGAGCAGATGCTTCCGTCAATCCCATTGCAGTAACAGCTGAAAAAATTCAGCGACTAGTTCAGCATCCTGGAGCTTTCGATGTTTCGACTTTCGCTCAAGATAAATTGTTTCTTTGGGGGTATGTCATCTCAGAGGGTTCTGCTCTTGATGGCATCGTTCTTAAAGATTTGCGAAAGCACCATGATCCCAAAAAGCTGGGTTTGATCGTCGCAATTTTCAGAGGTGACGATCTCATGATTCCCAGGGGAGATGATCGCCTGATTGCCGGTGACCATATCTACGTCCTCATGCCGGAGAGTCAATTCGAGCATTTCCGCGAACTGGTCCATCCCGAAACGGAAAAAGTAGAGAAAGTGGTCATCGCTGGCGCAACCCGTCTCGGCCTTGAGGTGGCTCGCCGGATCGAGGAAATTCGATCGATAAAATCGTTGATCATCGTTGAGAAAGATCGAAATTTGGCGGAAAAGGCTTCGGAAGAACTATCTCGAGCGCTCGTTCTTCACGGCAATATTGCCGATCGTGACTTCGTTACAGAGAACGAGATTGGCGAAGCTGATTACTTCCTCGCATTGGGAGCAGACGATACCGAAAACCTCACGAATGCGATGTTGATCCGAAAATCAGGAGTTAGGCGGGTTCTTCTCAGAAGTGAGAATGACCAGTTCTTGCCCGTTTTCCAGCAAACAAACTT
>NZJA01000007.1 GCA_002691835.1 Planctomycetota bacterium | reverse complement strand
TCCCAAAATAGAGGGGCTGAGTTCTGCAGCTCTGGCCACGACTGCCAGATTTTCTTTCATCTCTTCTTCAGGCCCGGGAACGATGGTCGGATAAATCGTGGTCATTCCCTGAAGAGCGAGGTCTTCGACACTTTTCGCCATCGTCTCCGGATCGGTGTGATTGAAATCAACTCCCCCCACACCATGGATGTGTGTGTCGATCCACCCTGGGGTAACCCGACGCCCTCCCAAATCCCAGATCTCATCTCCTGTAGCCTTGCCAGAGGGAGCCAATGCTCGAATCACCGCTCCTTCCAGAAGAAGGTCTCCACGAACAATACGGTCAGGGAGTACTAATAACCCGTCCCTGAGAACGACTTTTGTTTCAGAATCTTCTGGATTGCTCACGGGGTTCCTCCTGCATCACCTTTTACTTTTTTCTCCTGAGTCGAGTACTCCGCTCTCAGAGCTGCGCCAATCCAGCCGGCGCGGTTACCCTGTTTCGCCTTGACGACAGAGAGATCCTCCAGTGCTTTCGGCAAGAGATGATCTCGCAAGGATTCCTCAAGTAGCTCAAGCTGACGTGGACGGGCATCGATAATTCCTCCTCCGACCACTATGACGTCCGGGTTTAACAGATGCACAGCACTCATCATGCCTGCTCCTAAAACCTTCGCGCCTTCATCGAGAACCTCATTCGCTAATGGATCCCCTGAAAGTCCAGCCTGAATCAGCTCAGAAACTCCAGGCTTTGCATCGCCACCCAATCTGCTTCCCCACTCTTTCGCCATTCCCCAGCCACCGGCATAGGCCTCGACACAGCCGACCAAACCGCAATTACAATCTCGACCTTTCGGTTCCCAGTTGATATGCCCCAGTTCCATAGCTCCACCGATGGAACCCTTCAGAAGGTCTCCCTCGATGACTGCGCCTCCGCCGATTCCAGTTCCCACGGTGACGGCCAAGAGGTTTCGCGCTCCCTGTCCTGCACCAGATCGATATTCACCCCACGCAGCGGAATTCGCATCATTTTCGACCACGGATGGAATACTGAATCGCTGACGAAAAAAGCCGACGATATCGGTTCCATGCCACCCACCAAGATTGGCGACTGGGAATCGAATCATGCCACTGTCAGGATCCACAACGCCGGGAGTTCCGAGACCCAGAGCCTGAACTTCCCCGCCTCTTTCACGGGCAGCTTCGATGGCTTTGCCACCCGCCTCCGCCAAGGAAGCAAGGATCGCCTCCTGACCTTTCACCGCATTGCTAGGAAAACGGGCTGACCAGGATTCCTGGCCATCAGCCGTGCAGATTCCCACTTTGATTTCAGTTCCGCCCAGATCGAGTCCGGCAAAAAAATCAGTGCCCAAGATACCCCCTGAAAAAAAGGAGCCTTCCCAAAGAACTGACCCCCTGTGGGGAGTTCAGGTCGGCGACAGAAGACAGCATCGACTGCGAAGTGTGCTGAGGCAAGAGCACCTCGACGCCGATTGGGAGAACATGCTCCTGAATACAGCGGATTAGGCATTCAGGATCAAAACTGGAGATGGAACCCATGCACAATTCGATGGAGAATACAGGCGGAGGCAGCATGCAAGAAAATGGACCGGAATTGGAAAATCACGAGAGCCCAGGCACCCAGCACGGGCCATTGCAACGGTGGATCGATCGATATCATGCCGATCATAATCACCCTCTCAATCATGCCACCCACGTCATCGGAATCCCCGCCATCGTAGCTTCACTGGTCGTTTTCTTTTTTGATTGGCGTTGGGGACTCGGTCTCTTCGTCGGCGGCTGGATTCTTCAATTCATCGGACACGGGATTGAAGGTAACCGCCCTTCATTTATGAAAGATCCCCGATTTCTGCTGATCGGCCCACTTTTCATACTTCAGCAAGGTTTTCGAAAACTGACCGGCTCCAAAAAGAATCATAAATGAGATGCGCCCAATGACTTTCAACACCGGCCAGCGGCTTCCCGGAGGCTGGATTTGGTTCTCTCTGCTATTGCTGTTCTCAATCTCCAGTACTGGGGAATGCCAAAATGGTGATCGTGCAGGAGAAGTTCAGCAGGAAAACTGGCGAAAGTGGAACGTACCAGAAGCTCCGGTCCTCTCCCCTTCTGAAGCTCTTGAAGCATTTCAAATCGCACCCGGATTTTCTATTCAGCTGGTGGCCAGTGAACCTCAAGTCGTCGACCCCGTTGCGATCGCATGGGATGAAACAGGGCGACTGTGGGTCGTAGAACTACGCGGGTACATGCGTACAGTTGATGGAGACGGTGAAACCGAAGCGGTGGGTCAGGTGGCTGTCCTTGAGGATCTCGATGGGGATGGTTTTTACGAAACTCGCCACCTCTTCCTCGATCAACTGATAAACCCAAGAGCCATTAGTATTGTCGAAGGTGGAGTCCTGATAGGCGAGCCTCCTCACCTCTGGTACTGCCAAGATCTCGATGGCGATTTTCGCTGTGATCGACGGACAGAGGTGAGTCACTATGGGACAGATGATCCCGACCATGTCGAGCATACCGATAATGGCTTGCTGAGAACGCTCGACAACTGGATTTACAACGCCAAGAGTCAACGCAAGTTTCGGTTTGATCTTGTTGAGGGAAAGCCTGTTTTATCCGAGTCTCCCACTGCATTCAGAGGCCAATGGGGCCTTGCTCAGGATGACTTTGGCAGACTCTACTACAATCACAACTCCACATGGATTCTAACCGATCCGCTACCCACAGAACTTCTACTCGCCAATCCATGGAGTGGGCGAGCGATTGGTCAACCGGCTCGATCTGGTCAAACAGTGATTCCAGATCCTTCGACCTATCCCATCCGAATCAATCCTGGGATTAACCGAGGTTACCAAAAGCCGATGCTGAGAGCGGATGGAAGACTGCAGCGAAATACTGCGGCCTCAGGAGTCGCAATTCTCAGAAGTGATCAGTGGGGTGCAGATTGGGATGGCAGGGCATTCGTCCCTGAAGCTGCAGGAAATCTCGTTGCAGCATTTGAACTACAAGAAAATTCTGGGCGTTTCCAAGGTCAACAACTGCTTTGGCCCCATTCAAAATATGGACAACGAGCATTCTTGGCTTCGACGGATGAAAGATTTCGCCCAGTGGATGCCAAGCTCGGCCCCGATGGAAACCTCTACATTATCGATATGTACCGGGGCATCATTCAGCATCGGCAATTCGTCACCAGTTACCTCAGAAAACAAATCGAAGAACGAAAACTCGCTGAACCTGTGGGTCTCGGAAGAATCTGGAAAATCGTTCGTCACCCTGGAGATCTTGAGGGAACCCCAAGTCTCTCTGGATTGCCTCTTCTTCAGGATGTCTCCGGGCAACTGAAAGCACTCAGTCATCCTGTGGGCTGGATTCGTGATACCGCCCAGAGATTATTGGTCGAATCACGCTCAGAAAATATCGCCGGTGACCTTCGGGAAATTCTCAACAGCGGACAAACTTCCACTCTCGGGAAGATCCATGCTCTCCGAGTACTGGATGGCATCGGGGTTCTTTCACCCAAGGATCTTTCGAGCGCACTTTCTGCCTCAGATCGAATGCTACGCAGAATCGGTTTTCAGATTTTTGCTGAAAAAATGCCTCATTCGGATGAATGGCATCAGTGCCGTGAATTCCTGAAGCAAGCAGATGACGAACCTGAAGAGACCCTGGATGTGATTCACCGCTTGATTGCCCTAGCAACACTTAAAGACGACGAAACGGCTCTGAGTGAAGTCTTGGCCATCTTGCGAAAACAGGGTCATTCTCCACAAATACGCCTCGCCGCCATCAGTCAATGGGACGATTATCAGATTGAAAGACTCAGCCGATTCCTCGCTGCTGATTTCCAGACCGATGATTTCGATGGCCTTGAGCCTCTCTTGAATGAGCTCGTTCGATCCGCACTACTCAAGGACAAGCACTCATTCCCTCTGATATTGACCTTGATTGAAGATTTGGACACAGAAGACCGTCGGCTCCCGGCAGTCATCGCTGGAATCCATTTCGTCATGAGCCAGAAACGTTGGAAGCCTCCCCACCTTTCCGAGCCGCCGAAAGCATTGATCAGGAATGACTTTCCCATAGGACTCGCGAAGCCCGTTGAAATGATTCTGGGGCAAATCGAGCTGGCCGAGACCCCCGCTGAAACGATTCAGCCGTGGACTGAAGAGGAGCGCAGGCTGGCCAAGTCTGGAGCCCGGGCATTCGCCTCTTCCTGCTCCTCCTGCCATGGTGCAGGAGGGCAAGGATTGCCGGGACTCGGCCCTTCTCTGATTGGAAGCCCATGGCTTCTTGGAGACGAAAAAATCCCCATCAAAATTATCCTCGATGGCCTAACGGGACCCATCACCGTAGATGGCGAGGAATGGGACTTGACGATGCCAGGTCACCGGGAAAATCCGAAATTGAAAGACGCTGACATCGCCGGTCTTTTGACATGGATTCGTCGGCAGTGGGGACATTTGGAAAATCCCATTTCTCCCGAAACGGTGACAAAAACTCGGCAAGAAACAGCGAAGCGTAACACGCCTTGGACAGATTCCATTTTGAGGAAAGGGACCCAGTAATGATTCCTGTTTGGGTTCTGTTGTTCCTGCAGCTTCATCTGCAAGCCCTCTCCAGCACTGTTTCTGATCCCTCCCCATCGAATCCCTCCCCATCGAATCCCTCCCCATCGAATCCCTCCCCATCGAATCCCTCCCCCCCATGGAAAGAGATAACTCCTCCTGCAGATTTATCCGGCTGGAAAGTTTGCTGCGGCCCTGCAAAATACACCGTCACCGATGGAGTCGTTTGCGGAACCTCTGTTCCCGGAAGTCCAAACACCTTCCTCGTCACCGAAAAAAAATGGGGAGACTTTGAACTCGAGTATGAGTTCAAAGTCGACAGCAAGCTCAATTCCGGTGTTCAGATCCGCAGTGAAGTGGAATCTGGGGTCATGCGTGGCTGCCAAATCGAAATCGACATGGATGAAAATCGCCAACGATTCTGGAGTGCTGGAATCTTTGAAGAAGGAGATCGAGGTTGGCTCTGTGATCTATCAGAAAATGCTCCTGCGATCGCTGCTCATAAATTGGACGATTGGAACCAAGTTCGGGTCGTCGCCAAGGGTGCATTGATAGAAACCCGTTTGAATGATGTTTTCGCAGCCAGAACATGGAGCGGAAAAAGAATCTCAGGGGTGATTGGGCTACAGGTTCATGGTGTCAGTGCTCAGCAGAAAGAACCCCTTCAGGTGAGATGGAGAAACATCCGTATTCGTGATTTGGGGACTCACCATTGGATTCCGGTCGAAGAACTTCCTCAGCAGGCAGATCCCAAGAAAACGGGTCTTGGCCCAGAATCTTCAATCTTGCTTCCTGAAACAGTCCGCTCTCTGCGACTGAAGATCGATAAACCGATTCAACAAGAACTGAAAATCCAACTCGGGGATCTCCTCTTTGAAATCCAACCCAAATCTCAATACGCGTTTCGATTCCCACCTTCCTCTGAGGAAGATGGGCTGATGGGAGCTTTTGGGGGAGGCACAACCGGGCCTTCCGGAAATAAAGCTCTGTCTTGGGAAGACTCCGCCATTTACCTCCACGATGGGCCATGGGGCTCGGGATTTGAGATCACTCGATCACAGGGCCGGTTTCAGACCCGAAAAATGGCACTGTCCACGACCCCAGGCCCCACCTCTGCCAGAAAACTCACCTTTTCCACTCCCCCTCGAAAACCATGGCTACTGGAGATTCTGGTTCCGAAAATCCCCATAAAAACACCCTAGAGGTGCAATTCAGGCCAATTCTGGACCATCGATTCTGCGGAAACCGTTGCACGCGGAAGCCGAGACAGATAGACTTCCGATTCGGTAAATAAATTCACGGAGGAAATATGAAGGTCAGGATCAGAAAAAGCGGCATCAAGCGCAAACGCCAGGGATTCCGCGCCCGCATGAAGACCAAGGCCGGTCGTAAGCAGATCAATTCACGCCGCCGTAAGGGAACCACCCGTCTGACAGCCTGGAGTTAAGTGCCGTCGGGGAGAAATCCCAAACCTATCCAAGAAATCGGAATCCAGTGCGTTCGCGCGCTGGATTTTTTTGTTCTCAGACAGCGGCCGGCTCACAAGAAGAATGAAGTGAAGTTTTCCATCACCGATGCCCTAAGCACCGATGATGTCATCGATTCGTTGCAGAAACTCTCCATCGGTTTCTTCTCCGCCATGGCCAAGAATGGCTCTGGCGATACTACGAATATCCCCTGAAGAGACAGCACCGGGTTCTTCGACCGAAATCATTTTCCCACTCATTGCCGCATCTCTCAGAGCTCTGTCTTCCCGGATCGCACCAGCCCATTGAATATCTTTCATTTTTTTCTGAAAGTAATCGAAGAGCCATCTTCCCCCGACCGGGTCCTCGACAAGGTTGGGAATCAGCCAACGACGAGGAGAAGACTCAAGAGCACCAACGAAGTTGAGAACCTTGATCGCATCGGCTCTTGCAGAGGCTTCGGGGTTTGTAACGACCATCACTTCCTGACAAAACTCACAACAAAACAGCAAATGGTGGTCGACCCCTGCTCCCGTATCAAAAACCAAAATGTCTGCCATTTCAGAATGATCTGAGAGGATTTCCTGAATCCGCAGATGATCCCCGGACGACATCTCCAGCAACTCGGCCCCATCCACTGACCCTGCCAGAAGATGTAGAGATCCCCCTGTGGGTTGATCGTTCTCTGCCCAATACTGAACAGGAATCTCAATCAGCGCTTGCTCCAGAGAGCATTCTCCCCGCAAGACTTCCTTGATGGTCCACTTCGGCTTTTTGACCGAGAGGTAAATGTGGGAATTGGGAGTGTTCA
The DNA here is from genome assembly GCA_002691835.1 of Planctomycetota bacterium. The sequence goes on along the minus strand of NZJA01000007.1, from coordinate 2,666 downwards.
GGTCGATATCAACCAGGATCACTCGCTTTCCACATCGGGCCCATTCGATACAGGAAGCCACGGAAAGGTGAGTTTTTCCGACGCCGCCCTTGCCACTGGTAATAGCGATGGTCTTCAGCTCTGACACAGGGGAACCTCATTTCGAATAAGAGGCACAACCCCAGAGGGGCTGTACGGGCGGCGTTGACTTATCATGGAGTCTTCAGGGGCGAACTTCCACCCACCATTCCAATTCCTGGGTCAGCAAGCCCTCGTCATCCCGCAACACCCATGGAGTCGGATCCTTGATCGAACAACGCACCCGATGCCAACCGGGTTCCAGATCCTTCGCTCGCAGCTGAGCGGCCCGAACTGTTTTCCCTGTCGGATCCAGGCCACTTTGGGATCTTCGCCAAGTTTCTCCCAAACGCTCATCATTGACCGCTGTTTGACCACTGGTTTCCGCGCCTCCAGCGGCCGCGGGTTTCTGGAGACCGTAGGAAAGCACCCGCCAGACAACCTCAAGATCATGGGTTCGAGGCTGCAGTGTCCAAACTTTGAGGATCACCTCCTCATCCTCCGCTTTTTCAAGAACGAGCTCTCCCGGTTCTGGCTCGACCTTGTCAACTGGGCGGACATTGCGATAAATCTGCTTCACCATGTGTTCCATACAAACAACACAGAAACCGCTCAGATCACGCATCATGCAAGACAGCTGCGGTCGCCAAACATGATACGGTTTTCGATCTCCCCCTTCGAAGAGCCCGACAGTGCTGTTGTTCCACCAGCGATCTTCGGCATCGATCCATTCCTGCCAAATCACCTTTGAAGCCACATCTGCTTTGTCACTTCCGTGCATCAAATTCGGTGGAGCAGGTCGGGTCGCGACAACTGCATCCCTCGGTGGTGGTGGCTGCTTATCAGGATCCTGACCCGGTTCATTATCATATTCGTCATTGAGACCTCCGAAGGAATGTCCCACTTCGTGATTGACGAGACCCAATGCTCCTTTGGGAAGGCTCGTGACTCCTCCTCCACCCGTCGCAACTCCAGCGACATCATTGGCGATCACAATCGTCTGGCGATCTTTCCCCGCCTCTCCTAACCGATCAGTAATCGTAAAAACCTTACCGGCATTGGAAGTCAGGACGTCATAACGAACGAGGCACCCAAGAGGCGTGTCTTTATTGATATCACCAGGTTCTCGCGAAACTCCATTATCGACCGATTGGAGATGGACTGCGGAACAATTGAAGAACTGCTCATACTCGCGAAAGGGGTCCACAGAAAAGAGCAAACGTTCACATGTTTTGGCATGATTGAGAAACTGCGTCTGTTGTTCATCATTAACTTGATAACCATCGCCCAAAATAAAGAAATCAACCCGGTTATCGGGATCTCCACTTTCACGAAGGGGAACCACCGCGAGATATGGATCTGCAAGGAGCCTTCTGGCTTCCGCTGACTGCTCAGCATCATCGGATTTAGCGATCACCTCACGCAGCATTTGATCCGCCAGGCTGAACGAACCCTGCTCGCGCAACAACTGTACATAATCGACAATCACATCGATTTTTTTAGATTTCCTTAATCGCTCTGCTTGAGCAATCGCTTCCCGTTCCCGCTCTTTCTTAAGACGTTTTTCAGCCAGTAAATTTTCTTTTTCAAGAACCGTCACGAGACGTCCATCAAACTCTACAAATTCAGAACCGGCAGGAATCCCTGGACGAGCCTTCATCAGGATCGCCTCAGCAAGACCTTCCCCACTTTTACGACGATGCAGATTCACCAGCCCTCGATGAAACCCTTCGTCATCACCGGCGATTTCGGCAAGGAAAACCAAGCCCATGACGCCTTCCACCGAATGAGGTACCGATCTGAACAATGCCGATTTATCTGTAGAGGTAATCTCTAGCCAACTTTTCTCAAGATTTTGCTGCCCACCAGCGATCTCCCGCTGAAGCTCTACTCCTTCTCGGGTCGCCCTCAAGACTCTGATAGAACTTCCGGCGAGTCGAACGGTCAGATCTCCCCCGGAGGCCCCTTCGATGAACTCTTCAAACATCGCTGTCAAAGCCCCAGCCTTGACGAGGAAATCCAGAGCTTGAATGTGATCGGTCGGCGGCAGGTCGAGTGATAGAGCCCTGTAAAGGACGGGAGCCAGATCTGAGTAACGACACTCCTCTAAATATCTGCGCGAACGAGCGAGCAGCTCACTCCATTCACGTGGAGCCTTCATTCGCCGGGGGGGCTCCTTCAATTTTATATCTGCAACACCCTCTACCAGATCCGTCATCATCGTTTCAAACTCTCGAAATCCCGTCAGTCGCTTCCTGGAAGCGGCAACAAGCCTCAAGGCTTCGCCAGGTCTGCGGAGATTGAGAAGACTGGTGACCTGATCATCCAAAGTGCGAATCTCGGCTCTCGCCATTCTGCCAATCTGATCGGCTCGTTCAGTCCAGTACTTCTTTCCACTGCCAGCCGAACTACTGCCAGCCGTATCGACCGCAGCAAGGAACCTTGCTATGACAGATGCTTCGCCAAAGTCCTGACCAAGAACCATCGGAGTGAGCAACTCCTCAAGAGCTTCCCTGCGATTGATTTGAGTAGCGTTCTGAACACCCTCTAAGGCTTCGGCAAGATCGAGACAAGTTTTTGCGGCTCGACTTCCCGGTTCTCTGCGTGCG
>NZJA01000006.1 GCA_002691835.1 Planctomycetota bacterium | reverse complement strand
TTAGAATGCAGAGCGACCGAAAACCCCGGCGCACTCCCCTTAGGGTTCGAGAGGACCTCAGAGCCTCTGGGGAAGAATGCCTGCTTACGATTGTTATCAGTCGGCTCGAATCCACGACTGCGCAAGCGTTGACGGATCTCAGTCCATGAATCGAAATCCTCGACCAACTCGACACCGATGAACTCAGCCACTTCCTGTCGCGTACGGTCATCCTCCGTCGGTCCAAGACCTCCAGTGATCACAATCCAATCCACTTCTCCCTGCCAGAGAGAAAGCGCTTTTTGAAGCTCACCCGGTGAATCTCCAAGACTGAGATGCCATCGGACCTGACCACCCCACCTCAGCAGTTCCTCTGAAATAAACCGGGAATGCGAATCGAGGATTCGCCCCTCAAGAATCTCATCACCCACAGTGATCACACCCACTGAGAGCTCGGAAGGTCCTTCAGGATGGTTCATCGAGCTCATTCTTTGCTTGGGCAGGTTTCCCCAAAACGAGACTGGCGAAGATGCCCAGTTCATAGAGCAAGACAAGCGGACCGGCCATCAACATTTGAGTCACCACATCCGGAGGGGTCAGAAAAGCTCCGAAAACGACCGCTGTCATGATCGCGACCTTTCGGTACTCCCTGAAAAATGAAACGGCGACAATCCCGCTTCGAGTCAAGAGAACCATCAGCAAAGGTAACTGGAAAATCAAACCCATTCCAAGAACCAGAGTGAACACAAGACCCATGTAGTCTTTCAGAGTGAAGCTGGTAGCCAAAAGCGAGGGATCTCCGTAGCCCCCCAAAAATGAAAGGCCTACCGGCACGAGAATCCAATAAGCGAAGTTGACTCCCGCCGCGAGGAGCAAAAACGCGACCGGTAAAAATGGTCGGACCGACTTTCGTTCCCCCGGATATAGTCCAGCAGCAATAAACTGCCAGACTTCAGCGGAGATCCATGGCAGTGCACAGATTAATCCGAGAAACAAACCCAACTTAATGTATGCGAAGAAGGCTTCGGTATAGGCCAGAAGAACGAGTGGCCGCCCCTCTTCATACCAGTTAGACCAGTCGACCAAACGCGTCTCAATCGTCTCTGTACGATCCGCCATTTCTCGAAGTTTATTCTCAGCCAGGGACAGCTGTTCCTTTGTAACCCGTATGCGTTCCTCTGGAACAAGTGTGGAATCGGACTCCGCGACATCAGATCCCGCAACATCGGATTCCGCAACATCGGATCCCGCTGGGACCTTGCCGACTTCCACCTCAGAACTCGCGATCCGCTGCGCTGCTTGCCAATATTCAAGGACCTGATTCAGTTGGCTCTGTAATTCTTCAAGCGTGCCTTGCCCACCCCAGGGGACTTTGTCCGATTGGGAGATTTTTGCCAACAGGGAGATGCAGTACTCAATACTTTGCGGAATCCGAAGCAAGGGGTCACCGGTTTTGAGAGTCCCATCGAGGAGCTCTACCCGTTCCTCCACCAAAGCAATCAGTTCAGAGAGTGGTCCAGTCCCCGGCGCGCTTTCTCTGAATCGATCCCAGCGTTGCCACCAGTCCCCTCGACTGATCGCCTGCTTCAGGCTTTGGCCTGCGATTTGGACATCGAGGCCCTTCGATTCACCAGATAATTCCGAAACTTCAGCAGACAAAGCCTTCACGACTCGGGACGACTCAATCTGAAGCATCGCCTTGCGATGTGGAGCCGTCACGATCGTCATCAGCTCACTCTGATACACCAGAGCCACGCTCGCAAAAACAACGACGACCAGAAGGGAGCGGATCAACCGGGTTCGCAGCTCTTCGAGGTGGTCCCCAAAAGACATCGTCTCCAAAGAATCTTCACTGGAATCTTTTTGAACAGACAACGGGCGACTCCTCCGATATGCGATTTCCCACACTCGATCCAACAGTGCCATGTTGCCATGGCATTCGAGTATCAGCAATTAAACCGGCCATGGAGTTCCTCAGGAGAATCCAGTTCCTCAGGAAAACCCTGCTATCAGCATTCACCGACCAGAGCTCACGAAAACCGGTCATCAAAAAAAGGGGTGATTGCGGATCGCAATCACCCCTTTTCAGAAGATTTCCCATTCAGTTGGGACAAATCCTAGAAATCGATGAAGTCGAGAAGCTCACGCTCACGAAGGATCGTCACACCCAGGTCACGAGCCAATCCATACTCATCGGTCTCTTCGTAGCCTTTCACAGCAACGACAAAGTCTGTATCGAGAGCAACGCTGGTCGAAACGACCCCACCGAAGAGCTCAATCTTGCGAACCATCTCTTCAACGGAGTACTTGCCATTGGTCGCCGCTTCTCCAGCGAAGACGAAGTGAGGAACCTCATCCTGATCAAAGAATGGGCTCGTGATCTGATCGCCTGCTGAAATCGGATTGAAACGGTCAAGGTTCTCGAGAACGGCGACTTCCGAGAAGTCTGATTCGACTTTGAGGACCTCAACTCGTCCCTTGCTGATGCGCTTGCCACCTTTTTGGAAAGCAAACACGTCAAAGACAAGACCGCGACGCAGCTTGTTTTTGGTACCGAGGCTAATCCATGCTTTTCCGAGCTCTTCGGAAACATTGAGGATTTCGCCGTCCGGCTTGACCATGGCAAAGGTCTCTTCACGAACGATTTCGCGCTTGAGTTCTTCAATCCGGTCATTCGATCTCTGAAGCAAGTTCTCGGTGATGCTCAAGTCACGCTGGAGCTTGTAAAGCACCGCACTATGATCCTGAACCAACTGCTCATTCTCCTCGAGGAGGCGTTGAGCTTCTTCCCGACCTCTGGATCGTGCGCCTTCCAGTTCGACCTGGAAATCATTGACCTGTCCACGAAGGCTGTCGATCTCCTCGTTGAGCTGAGTTCCCAGATTGCTCTTCGAAGAAACCACCTCCATGTACTCCTGATCTTTGGCCTCGGCGAGAGACCTCTGACTGTTGAGCTCATTGTTGAGGAATCGAATAGTATCGGTCGAGTCCGAGTAAAGATCGGTCAATGAGCCATAGGTGCGCGGGTTCGATGAACCTTTGGCAGTGGCGATTTCAGAACCCGCCTTTTCGATCAGGCTGCGCACTTCCTCTGTCGGAACGGCAAGATCGTCAGCGCCCTGAATCAAACCTCTCATCGCCATGATCTCCGCAGTCTTATCCTTGATCTGATCTTCCATGCGTTCGGCATTGGCGTTGATACTGGAATTCTGGTTGAGCAGACTCTGGTACTCGCCATTCATACTGAAGACGACAAAAGCCAATCCCAGATTCAGAATCAACGAGACGATGAGAAAAGAGAGCTGTGCTCCCCCCTGATTACGGGCCATGAAGACTCCTCACTGAATACCCGGCAATATAAAGCCGAGTATCAAAGCCAAAGCCTGTCGTATGAACAGGGATCTGGCAGTTGTTCAATTTTTCTGACGACCTGAATCACAATGCCGGACACCCACCCCCTCAGGGTGCGGTGGACCCATCCGACTGAAAAACGAGGACATCGGTTCATTTCCATCCGAAAGATCGTGAAGCGCCAAAGAAACATTCCTTTCGGAATCCCCTTTTTTGATCCACACTCCGGGGTCAGGTTGAATCGAATGGGGCTCCCATCCGTACTTCCCAACAACCGGAAGCGCTGATCCTAAATCCACAATGGCACCTCGTCAAGAAGCCCTGAGGCCCCATATTGCCGGATATACAGGGATACGCTAGGTTCTGTGTGTGGATTTGGGGCGACAGGGTCCCCTGATTCCCCTCCCCGGGAATCCCCTTCTGAGGGGCCTCCAGTCTCGCTTCTCCCCCGAAAGGTCTCCAAATTGTCCAAGACACTGTTTCTGATCGACGGTCGCTATCAGATTTATCGGGGACATTTTGGAATGCGCCCCCTCACCAACAGCGAAGGGATGCAGGTTCAGGCGATCTACGCTGTCACCGATCTGCTGCTTCGACTTTGCAGAGATCACGATGTCAGCCATTGGGCTGTCGCCATGGAATGCGACGGTCCAACCTTTCGTCATATCCGTTACGACCAATACAAGGCCAATCGGGATGCGATGCCCGAAGAGCTTCGATCCCAACTTCCCTACATCGATCGAATGTTGGAAGCATTTCGTGTTCCCATCCTTCAGGCGGATCAGCATGAGGCGGACGACTGCCTGGCAACGATGGCCGTTCGCGCCCAAGAGGCTGAAATGGATGTTCGACTCCTCACCCGGGACAAGGACTTGGAACAGGTGATCTCTCCTCAGGTCCAATTCCTGGATGAGAAGAAGTGGGCTCTCTATGGGCCAGCTGAACTGCTCGAGAAAAAAGGGATCCGACCTGATCAAGTCATCGCTTATCAATCACTGATCGGCGACAGCTCTGACAACATTCCAGGTGTTGCAGGAGTCGGGCCAAAGACTGCGGTTAAAATTCTCGACGTCGTCGATGACCCCGAATCCCTTCTACAAGATCCAGTCCCCGATGCGATTCCAGAAAGCGCGATCAGGAAGGTCCGCAAAGATCCTGAAATCTTCAAACTCTCAAAGGAGCTGGTCACGCTTTCTCTGGAAGCCCCACTGACCGAGCTCCCGGACGATCTGAAACGGGTTGAACCCGATCATTCGGCATTGCGGCAACTCTTCATGGAGCTGGGTTTCCGCAGATTCCTGAAAATGCTTGAGCCCGAAGAGGCTGTCGAGGTGGATCTGTTTTCCGGTTCAGCCGAAACAACCCCCTCCGCAGCGACAGAGCCGACCCAAACCTCGACCGCTGTCGCTGAAAAAGTGGACTACTCCTATGTCTCTGATCTTGAACAGTTGGATCAAGTCGTCGAAGCCTGTCGAAATGAGGGTCGCTTCGCATTTGATACTGAAACCAACTCGCTTGATTGCATCGGCGGCTTTGCGGTGGGTTGCAGTATTTCAGTTCGCCATGGAGAAGCCTGGTATATCCCTTTCCGCTCGCCCAATGGCGCAGGTCCAATACCACTTGAAGATGTGATCCAGCGGATCAAGCCGATCCTTGAGGATCCCGCCATCGGCAAAATCGGTCAGAACATGAAATTCGATGCACAGGTGATGCGAAATGAGGGAGTGACCATCCGTGGAATCAGCGGAGATCCGATGATTGCGGCCTACCTTGTCAATTCCCTTCGTGGTCGATACGGGTTGGATGACCTCGTTGGTGAACGACTCGGGCACACCATGATTTCCATCAAGACCCTGATCGGCTCCGGTGAAGAAGAAATCTCCATGGATCAGATTGAACCGGAAAAGATCACCGAATACGCAGCGGAAGATGCGGACTACACCCTTCGCCTTTATGACCATCTGCAAAAAGATATCGAGCAGCTTGGTCTCGATTCGGTCTACCGGGAAATCGAACTCCCCCTTGTCGAAGTACTCACATCGATGGAACGTCAGGGAATCTCCCTCGATGAGGAGCGACTCAAGGAGCAGGAAACCCGACTCGTCTCTGAAATGCAGCAACTGGAATCAGAAATCCATGAAGCTGCCGGAGAACCTTTCAACATTGCCAGCCCGAAGCAACTTCAAAAAGTTCTCTTTGAAGACCTCAAACTTCCTACGGAGGGCCTCCCAAAAACAAAAACCGGGGTCAGCGTCAAAGCCGAGACTCTTGAGGAGTTATCTCTTCGGCATCCTGAACAGCCGTTGCCGACGACGATCCTGCGTCACCGGAGCCTGGCGAAGCTGCTCTCAACCTACATTCAAGCCCTGCCCCAGCACGTTCATCCGGTCTCAGGCAGAATCCACACAGATTTCCGGCAGACGATTACAGCGACAGGACGCCTGGCCTCCAATCGACCCAATCTGCAAAACATTCCGATCCGCTCTGAAGAAGGTCGAAAAATTCGTCAGTGCTTTGTTCCCAACGGTCCAGACCGGCTCTTCGTGAGCGCCGACTATTCGCAAGTAGAGTTGCGCCTCTTGGCGCACCTGACCGCCGACGAAGGGCTGTTACAGGCGATTCATGACGGGGTCGACATCCATGCCTCAGTGGCCGCAAAGATTCACGACAAGCATCACTCTGAGGTGACCAAAGATGAACGTGCAGCAGCCAAGGCGGTCAACTTTGTCCTGATGTATGGAATGGGCGCCTTTGGTCTGGCGAGGGATCTTGCGATCTCAGTGAAGGAAGCAAAACAATTTATCGATGATTACTTCCACCGATTCCCGGCGGTTCAAGACTGGATGGAAGAAACCAAACGCAAAGCCGCTGAAACCGGAGAGGTCAGAACCCTCCATGGAAGACGCCGGCCACTCCCCGAGATCCGTTCAAGAGTTGCTCGGGAAAAAGCTCAGGGAGAAAGATATGCGATCAACAGCGTGGTTCAGGGATCTGCTGCAGACATGATCAAACTGGCGATGATTGAAGTCGATCGCCAATGTCGACTCGACGGTCGCGACTGCCATCTGCTTCTGCAGATCCATGACGAACTATTGCTCGATGTTCCCCGTGACCAGTTTGAGGATTGTCAGCGCTGGCTTCGGGAGGCCATGATCGGAGTCATGGATCTGAGTGTCCCTCTGGAAGTGGAAGTCAATACCGGAGAGGACTGGTTCGATGCCTCCAAGTGATGGATCCTCAAGTCCTCCACCATTCGTCGTGGCATTGACCGGAGGCATCGGTTCAGGAAAAACGACGGTTGCCAATCTCCTCGAAGAGCTCGGAGCCTGCCGACTGGATGCCGATGCTGAGGCCCGCTCAGTTTTGACGGAAAAGTCGGTCATCCGTCAATTGGTCGATCAATTTGGGGATCAGATTCGCTCCGAATCTGGCGAGATCGATCGGGAATCCCTCTCAAAAGTGGTCTTCACGGATCCAGAAGCCCTCAAATTCCTCGAATCAGTGGTTCATCCCGCTGTTCGACAACGAATTGACGATGCCCTTGAAAAACTGGCAGGGATGGGGTTCGATAGCAACAGTCCATTCCCGGAAGGCCGGATCTGGATCCTCCTCGACATTCCCCTCCTCGAAACTTCTCCCTACAGGAATAAGGTGGACAGGATTCTCTTCGTGGAAGCCCCCGAAGAAGATCGGGAATCAAGAGTCATCAATGACCGGGGATGGGCCCCTGGTGAGCGTTCCCGTCGGGAAAAAGCTCAACTCCCCATCGCCGACAAGAGAGCCGGATCTTCCGATCTGATCACAAACAGTAACTCGACAACTGCGGGTGAATTGAAATCCCGTTGTGAACAATTGATCCAACAGTGGATCAAAGAAATCGACTGAGTCCTTTCAGTAACAATCCCAAAGCCCCACCCGGGGACCAACGGACACCGAGGAGAAGATGAGCGATTCAATGGGATCTGACAAACCAGCACGCGGTGCAAAAAAAACGACCCGCAAGAAAACTGCCAAGAAGACCACCCGTAAAAAAATAGCCAAAAAAACGACCCGCAAGACCACCAAAAAATCTGCACCTCCGGTTCAGGAATACGTGGGATTGCCTCAGGACGTCGAAGATCTCGAGGATCTACCAAAGCCCGTTTCCGGTCACGTGCCGGAACTGCACCTCTCCGAAATGCACAAAATGACGATCGCGGAGTTGCAGACGATGGCTCGGGAAGAGGGCCTGGAGGAAATCGCAGGTCTAAAGAAACAGGACCTGATCTTCGAGATTCTCAAAGAGCGGGCGAAGGCTTCCGGGGTCATGTACGGAGAAGGTGTTCTTGAAGTCCTTCCCGATGGATTCGGATTCCTGCGTTCCCCTCGTTACTCCTACTACCCGTGCGCCGATGACATTTACGTCTCTCCGTCTCAGATTCGCCGATTCGGCCTGACCACTGGAACGGTGGTCCAGGGACAAGTCCGTCCTCCGAAAGACGGTGAGAGATACTTCGCACTGTTGCAGGTCGACGCCATCAACTACGAAAATCCCGAAAAGGTACACCAAAAGGCCGTATTCGATGACCTGACCCCACTCTATCCCGACGAGAGATTGAGGATGGAAACGGAACAGACGATCAACGAAACACGGACCATCGACTTGATCACACCGATCGGGAAAGGTCAGCGGGGATTGATCGTCGCGCCTCCCAGAACCGGTAAAACCATCATTCTTCAACATATTGCCAACGCCATTGCGACAAATCATCCAGAGGTCGACCTGATGGTTCTTCTGATCGATGAACGTCCCGAGGAAGTCACTGACATGGAAAGAAATGTCCGTGGTGAAGTGATCTCCTCCACCTTTGATGAACCGGCATCTCGACATGTTCAGGTTGCTGAAATGGTCATCGAGAAGGCTCGTCGCCTGGTCGAATATGGCAGGGATGTCGTCATCCTTCTTGATTCGATTACGCGACTGGGCCGGGCTTACAATAACGAAGCCCCCCATTCCGGCAGAATCCTTTCAGGGGGTGTCGATGCCGGAGCTCTCCAACGCCCCAAACGGTTCTTTGGAGCAGCCCGAAATATCGAAGAAGGGGGTAGCCTGACGATTCTGGCAACAGCCTTGATCGATACCGGCTCACGGATGGATGAGGTGATCTTTGAAGAGTTTAAAGGCACCGGTAATATGGAGCTGCATCTGGATCGACGCCTCGCCGACAAACGAGTCTGGCCAGCGATCGACATCAATCGATCTGGTACTCGAAAAGAGGAACTCCTAATGAGCCCTGAGGAGATCAAGCGTTTGTGGATCCTGAGAAAGGTCCTCAACGACATGAATCCTGTGGAGGCCATGGAAATGCTCAAGGCAAAACTGAAGCAGACCCCATCCAATGTTGAGTTCCTGCTGGCCCTGAATACTGAGAGAACCGACTAGGCTTTCAGTTTACGAAGGATCGCAAGAACTGATCAGTTGTCGGTCTTGACCACCGTTGTCAGGGTTCTCGGCTCTTCGCCCTTCTCATTCAGCACTCTGACAGAGACGCGGAATGAAGGCGGAACATAGGCAGCGCGAAACCTCAGTCCCCCAGGATCTTGAGACCAGGTACTCGACTGGATCTGCTCATTGAACATCAGCCTTCCAAGGCTGTTGTAGAGCAAGGAATACTCACCTGAGGGGAACTGGGTTGCTCCATCTGCCCAAACGTACATCTTGTCGCCGGGCTTCAGCTGAGAAAACTTCAGTTTGCTTCGAGCATAGTTGAAGAGCACTGGCTTGAAGGAACCGGTTTCAAGCTCGCGGACTCCAGCCCTGGCAGTGGTTCGTAACCTTGAGGTGAAGCCACCGTATAGGAAGGGGCGCACAAAGGTTCCCCGCTCCTGGCGGATCTCAAACTCTGTATCAACGAGTTCTCTGGTCTGCTCAACAGAAGGGCTCATGTAGCCCCCAGGCGACTTGTCGAATGGATTATCGTAAAAATATTCGACTTTGAAATCTGTCACATTTGAGCACAGCTCAGAAATGACCTTTCGTACGATAACTGTCGAAGACCGGACATTCTTTTCGTCAATATCGAGATATCGAACGGCCTTCAAAAGAACCAATCTCCGACTGTCCTGGTAAGTCAGCTCTTCATCTGCTGGAATCTTTCCATCATTTCCTGCTCCTGCCTCCAGCAATCGTGGATCAGCCAGAAAATACTCAATGTTGGCCATGCGGGTCACACCATTGATCTCAACGGGAGCCTTGAAGTAAATCGAATCATTCGAATGTTCTTCAGGTTCCCCTGGGCGAGGGTCGCTCAGGACGTAGGTCCGCTCGAATACCGTTGCAGCCTCGTCGTATTCGTCGGCAGTTCCGCCGTCCATATTGGGACCAGAAGAGTTGGGAATCTCTTCTCCTTCGTCCCAATATCCGCGAGTCCTGCCGCGATCGTTGTAGAACTCCAAAGAAGCCGTTGGCACCATTTTCGAGAGATTCTCGTTGATGTCGTCCATCGCGTAACGGAACTTCTGATAAGTCTCAACAGTACTGATTGTGGTGTCATACATCCGTTGTGCATCATTTCCTACTTGGGAAATGATCAATGAGATGATGGCGGCAAGGGTCAGGGCGACGAGCAACTCCAGAAGTGTGAATCCCTTTTCGGAAGAGGGATTTCCAGCACGATCATCCTGAACAGCCATGGGTGAAACCTCTTCGACTTCTCTAGCGATGGACAAGAATTTGACTCCTGTAAATCGGATCGGCATTCCTTGTACCTTCTCTAAAGGTACGGAAAACCATGATATCTACTTCGTAAAGTTCTCCTGCGGGAACCAAATTCGAGCTGTCCGGAAACTGAATCCCAAGACTGGCGTCCTGCCTTGCAGGCCGAATGGCAAACGCGAAGGAATATTGTGAAATGGGATCTTCATCGACGATGTCAAAATCTTCGGCGATCTCTTCATCGAAGAAATTGTTGCTCAGGGTGTAGACCCTTCGAACGTCGAAATCACGGTAACTTTCTCCATCAAAGCCGGAAACTTCTCGATCGTCGGCATCGTCATCCGCTAACAAAGGATTTCCATTGCCATTGGGGCTGCCACGGAAATCGTCTTCAGTACCGTTATCGACTTCTCGTTCACCAAGTCCGTCGTCGACGATCCAGGTCAAACCGTCCGATTCTGGGAAGATAAAAGTTTTGCCACGATCCCAGTGGGAATCACGATCGATACTGGTGGTGGCATCTGGATCTGGCGATGGCAGCAGGATGTAGTGATCCGCTCCGGGTCGAGCCTTTTCAATATCCGTCGGATAATCATCGGTCACTCCATCATGGTGAAAGATGAAATAGGTCCAGCGACCATCACGACTTTGTGCCTTGTGCTCTTTCAATCCATCGCGGATGGCCTGCTCGACCGACTGAGTGATGATGACCGCATTGGTCGCCTCCACTGCTTTCCGACCTGAATCCATGGCGACGGGAAACACTGCCAGAAGCCCCAGCAACCCCACGGTCAGAATGACCACGGCCAATAAGATCTCCAGAATTGTGAACCCTGAAATTCCTTTCAGGGAAGGTTGTTGATTCATCTGTTTCAGATTCATCAGTCGGACTCCAGTTCCGCCACCTTGCTACCGGCTCGACCAGTCGCCTTGATATCCACATAGCAGACTCGAATGTCGCCTCTTTGGAAAATCATGAGATCCCCTCCATATGGAGGATCTGCATCAAACTTGTACGACGGGATGTCTGTCAGAGCTCTGAAATCAATCGTGCCGTCCAAGTTCAGATCAAGGTAAACATCGCCAGTCGCTGGCTTCCAGTCATCTTGACTCAAACCATCACTTTGAGCGACAAGCATATCCGGAAGATCTTCTGCCTCCAGGCGTGCACAAGGCATCGAATAGGAGATCAGTTCAACATCCGTCGCATTGACAGAACGCAAACCCCCCTCGAACCCGCCGGCATCATCACGCTTCGGATGTCGATAAATCCGCACACCTCTTTTTAAGAAAACCACCGAATGCTTTTGCTTCTTCGTCACCGTCGAATTCCGGGCCTCATTGATGGCGGTGATCACCACGGAAGCAGCATTCTCGATGCGGCGATCCTGGAAAATCTTGGTCACCGCAGGTGCGATGAATCCAGCGGCCATGATGATGATTCCGATCGTCACAATCATCTCAACCAGTGTAAAACCCCGTTGACCTGAGTCGGTCCTCGACAGAGAGCGGGAAAACATTTAGTTCCTCGTTTCCCAATTGGTGATGTAGTCCTCGTACTGCTCAGTATCTTCGTGCCCTGAAGAGCCATGGCTCCAGATATCATATTCATTGGAATTCTGTGGCCCGATGATTCCACTGAGCTCCTCGATTTCACGAGGATCCTCCATATGAATGTAAAGATCTTCATCGAAATCGAGATGAGTCTCGCCGAGACTTTGCGGACTGAAGGCTTCCTCACCCCCATTGACATTGTCGTAGTGGAGAGGGTTGGCCCATGCATCCAAGATTTCTTTGGCGGCAGAGTCCTCTTCGGTGACGTAGAGTTCATCCGATCGGAAATCCCCCATCGGAGGTTCCTCTCCAATGACGCGGACTTCTCCATTGATTTTGCGGGTCAACCTCATCGGCTCAGTCAATGCCAACGTCAGAGCCGCTCCGCCAGTCAAAGGAGTCCCCTCTTCGGTCGTCACGTCTTTTCCGTCGAGGCCGTCCGGGGGGAATGCGCCGGTGATCCCCTTGTATTGCTGCAAGTTCAGCTCGATACGAGCGATGAGGGCTTCCGTGGCTTTTGCGGATGTATTTTCGAGATACCTTCCAGCTCCGACAGCCAACATCGACATGAGGAAAACAATCAGTGATATTGTCACCAACAGTTCCACCATCGTGAATCCTGCCTGAGAGGCGACCTGTAAGCGCAACCTGCGCTGACTACCAGTTGCCAATATCATCGTACTCCTCGTCCTCCTCGGGATGTCCGAAACAAGCGTCATTTACGCCATCCGGGCCGACAGACCAAAGGTCGAAACCGCGACGTTTGAGCATCCAGTCTTCCTTGGTCCTCTTCGACTTGTTCTCGCGATAGAAATAGGGCTCACTCCAGGGGTCGAGATAATATTTGTCCACTTCCGGATCGAAGAGATCATCTCTGCCTACCCGCTTGAACTCGTCATCAAAGTCCTCATCGATCACGGCGATCCGATCGGAAGCCATGTCGCTGTAGGGAGTGTTTTTTCCACCTCTACCCTCAGGAGGACGTTCTCCCTGAAGATTTTCGAAGAGAATCGGGAAGCAGTTAAAAGTTTCCAGATCTTCCCCACCCAGCTTTTCTTTCCAGGCGGGATAAACCCCCTCGTCCCTCATATATGCTTCCAGCGCACTGGAGATCGTAGAGACGTCACTTTTCGCATTCGCTTCGAAGCTGCGGGCCTGAGCCATTTGAATCATCTTGGTCACCAGAGTTGAGAGAACCCCGATAATGGCCACGACAATCATCAATTCGATGAGGGTGAAACCCGACTTTGAGGAATCAGTCCGGGTTTGGCCCGCAGAGCGGGTCCTGAAAAAACTGGGCATGTCATTTCCCTTCCGAGAATTGCGTCTCCATGAAGGTCTTGGGACGGACCTTTGCACTCCGAAGTTCCGTGCTTGGAAACGGTAGGTCCATTGTGACCGATCGGGGACGGGAGGCAAGACCCGAAAGTGGTTTATGAAACCAAAGATACGCTTGAAAAGGCTGATCTTTCGGCCTCAGAAAAAGAGGCCTGAGCTTCCGGGTGACAGATGACCGTTTGCGCTTACGCGTCGATCAAATACTCCTCAATAAAGCCGGTATCGAGATTCCCTTTAACGAAATGGAAATGCTGCAGAACTTCACTGTAGAAAGGAATCGTTGTTTTGATCCCCTCGATGGTGAATTCGTCTAAAGCTCTTCGCATCGTCAGAATCGCCTCTTCGCGGGTGTCCCGATGGACGATGAGTTTACCCAGAAGAGAATCGTAATTACTGGGTACCGTGTATCCGGAATATACATGGGAATCGAGACGAACCCCCATCCCCCCAGGTGCACGGAAATCGAGGATCTTTCCAGGAGAAGGAGCGAAACCTCGAGCTGGATCTTCAGCATTGATTCGGCACTCCATGGCATGACCATGAATCTTGATATCTTCCTGGCGATAACGCAGGGGAGCTCCGCTGGCGATTCGAATCTGTTCTTGAACCAGATCGATCCCCGTCACCATTTCTGTCACCGGGTGTTCCACCTGAATGCGGGTATTCATTTCAATGAAATAGTAGTTCCCCTCGCGATCGAGAAGGAACTCGACCGTTCCCGCTCCTCGATAGCCGGAAGCCTTCGCAAGATTGACGGCACTGGCCCCCATCTTTGCCCGCAGCTCTTCATCTACCGCAGGAGAGGGGCTCTCTTCCACCAGCTTTTGATGTCGCCTCTGAAGGGAACAATCTCGTTCCCCCAGATGAATGACACTTCCATAGGAGTCTGCCAGAATCTGTATTTCGACATGTCGAGGTTTTTCGATCAGCTTCTCGATGTAAACGTCTGAGTTCTTAAAAGCATTCGCAGCTTCTGAACGAGCGGCCTGATAAGCCGCCACGAAGGAAGACTCCTCGCGGGCAATTCTCATGCCGCGGCCACCTCCACCGGCAACCGCTTTGATCAAGACGGGATAGCCGATCTCCTTGGAGATTCTCAATCCCTCATCTTCATCAGGAACGATCTCAGGAGAACCTGGAACAACGGGAACATTGCTGGCCATCGCCAGCTCACGTGCCATCGCTTTATCTCCCAGCTGACGAATATTCTCAACGGTCGGACCAATGAACTGGATTCGACAAGACTGGCAAATCTCCGCAAACTGAGGATTCTCTGAAAGAAACCCGTAACCGGGATGGATCGCTTCGACGTCGGTGATTTCTGCAGCCGCAATAATTTTTGAAATATCCAAATAGGAGTTCAGGCTCGGCGCGGGGCCGATGCAGACTTTGTGATCTGCCAAATCCAGGTAACTGGCATGACGATCCGCTTCCGAATAAACGGCAACCGATTCGATGCCTAATTCACGACATGCACGGATCACCCTTTGGGCAATCTCACCGCGATTAGCGACCAGTATGCGAGAAAATGGCTTCATTCCGTGACCTGATCATTTCGATTCTGTGAGCTGTTAGTACTTCAGGAAAAACTGAATAGAGGCTGACCAAACTCAACAGGAGA
>NZJA01000005.1 GCA_002691835.1 Planctomycetota bacterium | reverse complement strand
GCTTCATCCGCACAGGGCGAGCGGGATCCCTGAAGGTCGAGTAATTCGGGCCCTTCACGAGGGGCTCTTGCTTCTCGACCCCCAATCACTCGATCCGATCCCGGGCTGTGCGCACTCCTGGCAAGTCTCCGAAGATGCCAAAACCTGGACCTTCAGGATTCAAAAGGGACTCCTCTGGTCCAACGGCGATCCTCTCGATGCGACTGATTTTCGTCGCTCCTGGCTCGATCTCATCGACCCGATCCGGGGAGCTCCCTACGGAGACCTCCTGGAGGCAGTCACCGGTGCCCGGGAATGGCGTAACGGTGACGGATCCAGCGAACAGGTCGGAATCCGAACTCCCGACCGATGGACTCTGGTCGTTGAACTGGACCGACCACTCCCTTGGCTCCCCTTTCTCTGTGCCCAGACTCCCCTGCAGCCGGTGCATCCACTGGGAAGAGATGGAAATGCACTGGGGGTCCCCACCAATGGCCCATGGGAGTTGGATCGCTGGGACCTGCGAGATCGGATTCGACTGGTCAAATCGCCGACGTATCAGGGTCCTTCCAGAGTCCACATGGAAACCATCGATTTTCTCGCCATCGAATCAGGAAACACTCTCGTCAATCTTTTCGCCCACGGATCCATCGATTGGGCGGTGGGTGTTCCGCCCCTGTTGATGCCCTTTCTGGAGAAGGATGCGTTCTGGAAAGAAGCACTGAGGACTGACCCCTATCTGGGGATCTCTTTCTATCGACTCAACTTCCAGAAACCTCCTCTCGATGATGCCACCATACGCAAGGCATTGTCCCTGACACTGGATCGACAGGCATTATGCCATGAAGTACTCGCTGGAAATCTCCAACCGGCGTGGAGCTTTGTCCCGTGGCCAGAACCGGCCCTTGCTGCTCATGCGGAGGGAGGCAACCTTGCACCGGATTCTGCACTCCCCGGTTATTCAGGGATGGCTGCGACAGTTCACAGCCCTGTCCCAACCGTCGACCTCACGGTGAACCAGTGGGCAACGCTGGGTTACGATCCGGATCAGGCCCGCAAACTCTTGCAAGAGGCGGGATGGAAAGTGCCGGGGGCACAGACCGGAAGAACGATCCCCGACTTTGAAATCCTTCACTCCAGTGGCTCGACCCATGCACTCGTTGCGGAATGGTTACAGTCTTCATGGTCCCGGGAATTGGGAATCGAAACCCGGATCCGCTCCATGGAGTGGCGGTCATTCCTGCAAGTTCAACGTTCCTTGGACTATGACGTCAGTCGCAGCAGCTGGATTGCAGATTTTCCTGATCCCGCCACCTTTCTGGAACTCTTTACTTCTACCGCCACCAACAATCGAACCGGCTGGAGTGATGAGGAATATGACCGGATGGTAGAAAAGGCTCGCAGCGCGGCAAGCACAGGTGTGCGAATGTGGTACTGGCGTGAGGCTGAACGGATCCTTCTCGAACGTGGCCCGGTACTACCCCTGTGGTCGACCACATCCAGCAATCTGGTCGCTCCGGGGCTAAAGGGTTTTTACGCAAACCCCCTCGATCAACATGATCTGCGTGCCCTGAAGTGGACCACACCATGATTCAGTTGATCCTGCGCCGCAGTGTCGCATCCGTCATCACGGTTTGGGCCGTCTTCACCCTCAGTTTCCTCGTGATCCGATCCGCACCCGGCGGCCCTTTTGATGCTGAAAGAGATCCCCCTGAAGCGGTCAAGGCAGCGATCGAAGCCCAGTACCTATTGGATGCCCCACTTTGGCAACAATACCTCAACCAGGGTTGGTCATGGCTGACCCTGAATCCGGGCCCTTCCCTTCGACAGCCGGATCACGATGTCGCGACCATTCTTGCAGCGGGAATCCCGGCATCCTTCTTGCTGGGAACACTCGCACTGCTTTTGGGAATCCTTCTGGGAACCATTCTCGGCGTCATCGCAGCATGGCAACAGGATCGCTGGCCCGACAGGGTGATCACCCTCTTCGCTTCCATGGGGATATCCCTGCCACTTTACGTGATCGCAGGATTGCTGATCCTGCTCTTCGCATTCCAGTTGCCATGGCTCCCCCCTGCCGGCTGGACTCAGGCATCTTCCGCTGTTTTGCCCATCATTTGCCTCGCTCTTGCGCCTGCGGCACAGATTGCACGACTCTTGCGAAGTGGTTTGATTGAGGCCTCTCAGGAGGACTACGCCAGAACCGCCCGATCCAAGGGACGAGGTGTGGTGGGAACTCTCCTTTTTCACTGCCTGCGACCCGCTTCCATTCCGGTGACTTCGACCCTGGGTCCCACCGCCGCAGCGATGCTGACCGGATCTCTGGTGATCGAACAGATCTTTGCCATCCCCGGGATTGGCATGCACTTCATTCAGGGGGCGATGAACAGGGACTATCCACTCGTCCTCGGTGCGGTGCTCCTTTACACCATTCTCTTGCAGATCCTGACCTTGCTCGGGGACCTGTTGATGGGATGGCTCGATCCGAGGGCGAGGGTCGGGGAATGAAACCTCTCAACACCAAACTCCCGACCTTGTTCAAGGACCCGTTTACTTTCGTCGCCATTCTATGGCTGGCGATCGTCGCCTTGACGGCTCTCTTTCTTCCCCTTTTGCCTCTGGAACTTTCCCATGAAACCGATTCCACTGTCGCTCTCCAATCCCCCTCTCAGGAACACTGGTTTGGAACCGATGCATTAGGACGGGACCTCTTCAGCAGAATCCTCAGGGGAACACGCGTCTCCATCGCCTGCGGAATTGCCGGTGCACTCACAGCGCTGATCCTGGGTGTCGGTTATGGATTGATCTCCGGAGGAGGCAGTGATCGCAGGGATCATTGGCTGATGCGCTTTGTGGATCTCGTCGATTCGATCCCACTCGTCTTCTTGGTGATTCTGCTCGCCAGTGTTTTGCGAGGCTCCGCGCTGGAAGCATCCGGAGGCGGGTTGGGAGTTTTCTTTGTGATTCTCGGAGCGGTCTACTGGACTCCCATGGCGAGGATCGTCCGCGGAGAAACCCGTGTCCTCCGACACCGGGAGTGGGCTTTGGCCGCAACGGCACTCGGAGTACCGCAAAAGCGGATCCTCTGGCGTGAGGTTCTTCCCAACCTGATGCCGACCATCATCGTGACCGTCACCCTGATCGTTCCCAGAGTCCTTCTCTTTGAAGCGTTTTTGTCTTTCCTCGGATTGGGCGTCCAGTCACCCGCGGTTTCCTGGGGAACTCTCGCCCGGGATGCCTTTGAGGTCCTGAATCCGGTGCAAACCGCGTGGTGGCTAATCCTGTATCCGTCGGTCACGTTGGCTTTGACCCTGCTGGCGCTGAATCTCCTGGGAGATCAGCTGCGCAAGATACTCGACCCGAAGCAACGCTGAAGGGTCAGTCCTTCATCTTGGGATCGAAGGCATCCCGCAGACCATCACCCAAAAGATTAAAACCGAGAACGGTGAACATGATGGCCACTCCGGGGAAGATGCCCATCCACGGCATGTCCACCCAGTACTCTTTCGAGTCGACCAACATTCTTCCCCAAGAAGGATTTGGAGGCGGAAGGCCGATTCCCAGGAATGAAAGCCCCGCTTCTGCCAAGATATTTCCGGCAATCATCAGGGTCGACACGACGACGACGGGCCCCATGCAATTCGGCAACAAATGACTGAGAAGAATCTTTGTATCAGTCTGCCCCAACGCTCTGGCACCGAGGACAAATTCACTGCTTCTCAGAGAGATCACCTGACCGCGTACAATACGAGCAACGCCCGGCCAGCCCACGAGCCCCAAGGCCGCAAAGATGACCAACTCATTGGGTTTTTCGAAAACAGCGAGAATACCAATGGTCAGCAGAAGACTGGGAAACGCGAAAAACGTATCCGTTAATCGACTGATCAACATGTCGACTCGTCCACCACGAAAACCTGCAAGGCTTCCCAGGAACAACCCAATCAAGACCGCTACGGCTGTTCCAACAAGCCCCACTCGCAGAGAAATTCCTGCTCCGTAAACAAGCCGAGTCAGAACATCACGTCCCAGTTCGTCGGTCCCGAGAGGGTGGCCGGGTATCCCCGGAGGCTTCTGCCACTCATCCGCAGTACGAAATTGCTCTGCAGCAGTGTAAGGACCCGAACCATCCGCATGCTGAGGAACGACCCATGAAGGAAAACAGGCCAAAAATATCACGACCAGCACCACGGAAGCCCCGAACATTGCCAGGAGGTTTTTACGCAGGCGCTTGAAGGCCATCTGAGTTGGGGATTTGCCAATACTAGTTGCGGTCATCACGAATCCTCGGGTCAAACCACGCGTACGAAAGATCCACCAGCAAATTCACTCCAATGAAAACGAAAGACATCAAAAGAATTCCGCCGGTGATCAACTCACGATCTCGTTGCTTGATGGCCTCGACTACTTCACGACCCAGACCAGGAAGAGCAAAAACGGTTTCTGTCAAAACGGCTCCCACGAGAAGATACCCGAATGAGTTTCCCACCACTGTCACAATCGGAATTGCCGCATTGCGCATGGCATGCTTCAGAATGACAGAAGCTTCACCGACACCCTTGGAGCGCGCCGTCCGAATATAATCCTGAGTCATCACATCCAACATTGCAGAGCGGCTCAGTCGCGCAATGGTCGCAGAAGACAGGAGCCCTAATGCAAAGGAAGGCATCGCCAAAGAACGCAATTCGGACATCAGCGAAGTGTCGTCGAAACCGGTTCGCGGCAACCCTAAAGCAGGTGCCACGTAGATAATCATCAATATTCCCAACCAAAACACCGGCATCGAAACACCGATGATCGCGATGAGCATTGAAACGTAATCCAAAACCGTACGACTCTTGACCGCCGACATGACGCCTGCACCGATTCCGATCAACAAGGCCACCATGATGGAAAGTAACGCGAGTCGAAGGGTGACGAAAAAAGCATCTTCGAGGATTTCGTTCACACTTTTCCCCGCCTTGACATCGGATTGACCCAGATCAAAACGGGTAAATAGCCTCCACAAGTATTTCCCGTACTGAATAATCAGGGGATCGTTGTAGCCTCTGGTTTCATTATAGGCGTCCACTGCAGCTGGATCGGCACGCTGCCCCAAACGGATTCTTCCTGGGTCACCAGGAATTGCCGCGTTGAGCAAAAAGACAATCAGGGTGACCAGTAAAATCACAGGGATTGCCTGAAGCAGTCGTCTCAGCGTATAGGCCAGCAAAGTATCCCCTTTTGCCTATTCTTGGCTTTCGCCAGCAAGTTCGACGAGGTGCCAGCGAACATGATTGCCCTGGACATCGTCACACATTCCGGTCGGGTTGAAATTTTTCACGTAAGGCTTCAGTAAAACCGTTTCTTGACCAAAGAGAAGGAACAACCAAGGACTGTCTGCGATAATTTTGGACTCGGCCTCCTGAAGGAGTTTCATCCGTTTGGCAGAATCGGTCTCCGTGTAAGAGTTGTCGATGAGTTGATCGACTTCCGGATTTCCATAAAAAGACACATTTCCATTGGAACCTTTGTTTTTCGTATGGAACAAAAATGCGAGAAAGTTTTCCGCATCGGGATAGTCTGCGACCCATCCCAATCGGAAGAAGGAAGGCTCACCGGAGTCTGTAGCTTCGATGAATGCTCCCCAGTCGAGCATCTTGAGACCGATCGGAATGCCGACCTTTTTCAGGTCAGCCTGAACCGCTTGAGCAATCTTGGAGTTATCACCCTGCGTGTTGAACCAAAGGTCCACCTCCGGTAGTCCCTCACCATTCGGATAGCCCGCCTGAGCCAGCAATGCTTTGGCTTTTTCGATGTCTTTCCCAAATGCTGGACGCTCGCTGTTATGACCGAGAATTCCTGGCGGAAGAATTCCATTGGCGGGGTAGTAGCGCCCCTCAAGCAAGATCTCTCCGAGAAATTGGCGATCCACAGCCAGATTGATCGCTTCCCGCAACTTTCGGGCACTCTCAGAATCTCCCGC
The DNA here is from genome assembly GCA_002691835.1 of Planctomycetota bacterium. The sequence goes on along the minus strand of NZJA01000005.1, from coordinate 22,508 downwards.
ATAAGGAGACCCTGCTTTTTCCAGATTAAAACCGTAGTACATCACAGCCAACGAAGGCCAGATTTTGACTTCGTTGGCTCGATTTGAATTTTTCCATTTGGGATAGATTCCCTGAGTCACGCCAAGCACCTCAAAATTACCGGCCTTGTACTCTTCTAATTGAGCCAGCGACTCGGGAATTACACGATAATGGATTCCGGAAAGCTTCGGTGCGCCTTCGAAGTAGTTCGGATTAGCCGTCAACTTCAAAGAAACCCCTTCTTTCCATTCGGACAGAACAAAGGGACCGGTGCCGACGGGATTTCGCGAAAATCCATCTCCGAATTCTTCAATCGACTCCCGCGGAACCGCTGCGGTGTTGACCATCGCAAGATTGTAGATGAAAGGAGCATAGGGCTCTGTCAGTGTGATTTTCAGTGAATGATCACCGACAACCTCAATCCCGGAAATCTCCGGGGAATCGATCTGATTCGAACGTGCGGCATCCACCGCTTCTTTACCGCCAACAATGGGACCCACCAGATTGGAACGCTTTGACCTGACCGATGCGAGACGCTGAATGCTGTACTTGATATCTGCAGCAGTGACTGCTCGACCATTGGTGAAGCGAACATCCTTGCGCAGTTCAAACTCATAAACGCGTCCACCCTCAGAGATCGTCGGCATTGCCACTGCGAGGCAAGGCTCAAGTTCCAGCTGAGGATTGTAATCGAGCAAGGTGTTGAAAATCTTGGAAGCCACTCCGTCGGAAGTCGTATCTGAAACCAGAATCGGGTCCAGATCAGGCGGATTCGTCATCAGCGGAATACGAAAAACATTTTCCGAGGAAGGGGCAGCGATACTCTCGATCTCAAGCTTCCCCCCCTTCACCGGAGCAGATGACTGGGAAGTGCAGCCCGCCATCGAAACGAGGACTGCTCCACAGAACATCCCGACAAAGACCGACTTGAAGTGTGCGATTCTCGAAACAATGCGTGAAACGCTCTGATCAGAAAGCATGAATGACCTCTCAGCTTCGAAGGTGGGATCGCACGCAGAAGCAAGCAAAAACACAGGCCGCAGAGGCGATCCTCCGGCAAGGTAATCGAAAACGGGTAAAACTGCGACCATACCGCTGACATCTGGGTTTGATCAGACCGATCACTGAGGCCGATTCCCATAGCCATCCGGGCTGAATACGTTATCCTCCCTTACTTCCGGAAGCCCTCCCAGGCTATTCCGGAAACCCAATGTCAAAAGCAGGACAAACGCCATTTTCGTGGAATATTGGCTTGAGGGCCTCGAACACAGAAATCAGGTAACTGCCATGAATCTCATGCACAGAACTTCCCATGTCTGGATTCTCAGCCTTGGCTTTGCAATCTCAGCACTCCTGAGTAGCTGCACCTCCCAAAACCCCGCTCCGTCAACCAGCGGCGAAGAGGCTCGTTCTTCCACCAAGGAAGAGACCACTCCCAAAAAGCCGAGGGTCGTCAGGGTGAGCAAAATGGATCGGCCAGAAGAACCGAAACCCGATCCTGATCAGCCAGTAGGAGTACCCAATCCTCCGTTCATTGGAGAAGCCAGTCCCGAAGCCATTCAGGTCAATCGAACCGGCACTTACGGGGGCCGATTTGTTTATGCCGTTTTGGGTGAGGTGGAGACCTTCAATCCAGTGGAGCCGAAAGGGGCGACTGACCAGGAGATCCGCGCCCTCGTCTTCTCACCGCTGGTGACCTACAACAACGGCAAATGGCAAAGGGAACCCTCTCTTGCCAAATCTTGGGAAGTGTCCGACGACCAGTTGACCTGGACCTTTTTTCTCCGTGAAGGAATCCGCTGGTCCGATGGGGAAACCCTCGACGTGGAGGACGCCCTGTTCTCATTCCAGGCGGTTTTCCACCCCCAGATCGCCACCAGCATCAAGGACGGATTCAAGCACCCCGAAACGGGTGAACTTCCAGAGGTGATGGCGGACAAGGAGCGCAACGCCCTGGTCTTCAAACTGAAGAGGATCGACTCCCAGTTCCTGACTCATGTCGGCAATGTCAGCATCATTCCAGAACACAAATGGCGTGATCATTTACAGGACAAAGACCCGACGATCTTGCAACAGATGACTTCCAATGCGGATCCTGCAGACCTTGTCGGCTCAGGGCCCTTTATTCTCAAGCAATACGTGGCCGCCGAAAAAATCGTCTATCAACGCAATCCGCATTACTGGAAAGTCGATTCCCGTAACCAAAGGCTCCCATATCTCGACGAAGTCGTGATCGTTCTCGTCAAAGATCTCAATCTCCTCTGGCAGAAATTCGAAGCCGGCGAATTGGACATCTTCGAGGACGTCCCCGCAGACCATTTCCGTGAAGCGGTTGCCATGGAAAAAGAAAACAAGGCAAGCCTGATTCGTCTCGGTGTCAGCCTCAACAGCAATTGGGTTTGTTTCAATTTGCACCCGGGCAAGAACGCCGATACCGGAGAACCCTTTGTCGACGAAGCCAAGTCCTACTGGTTCAACAATCTCGAATTCCGCAAGGCCGTCAACCACGCCATAGACCGGGATGGAATCAAGCGGACCGCATTCCAGGGTCGCGCTACGGCGATCTGGTCAAGCATCACCCCCGGCAACAAGTCCTGGTACCACTCGGGAGTCCTCAAGTACCCTCACGATCTGGAGAAGGCCAAATCGATCCTCGATGGCCTCGGCTGGACCGACCGGGATGGCGATGGTTTCAGAGAAGACGACAAAGGTCGAAAGATCAGCTTCTCACTCAATACCAATGTCGAAAACAACCTGCGTCAGCAAGTCGGTAACCTGATCAGCAAGGATCTGGTCAATCTGGGTCTTGAAGTCAACTTCAAGCCGATCGCTTTCAATGACCTCGTCACCAGCCTTCGGGACAGCCACAAATGGGACATGATCCTTCTCGGTTGGGGTTCGGGTGTGCCCCCTGATCCGGCCAATGGCAAGAACATTACGCTCTCCAGTGGCCGTCTTCATGCGTGGTACCCCCAGCAGCCGGAACCGGCGACCGACTGGGAAGCCAAAATCGACAATTTGATGGCCATGATGGACGAAGAGCTCGACGACAAAGTTCGAAAAAAGTATTACGACGAAGTTCAGGAACTGATCGGACAGAATATTCCGATCCTTTACCTGATCGCTGCCAATTCCTATGCGGCCTCACAGGAAGGACGCATCGGCAATCTTTGGCCGAGCCTGCTGAGACCCCAAATGACCTGGAACCTTGAGTCCCTTTGGAAAGTACAACCCTAGCGGTGGAGAATTCATCTTGCTGACTTTCAGCCTGCGTCGACTGATCTCGATTCCACCTCTGGTTTTGGTGGTCTCCTTCCTGACGTTCTTGCTTCTCAAGCAGGCACCCGGGGATTTCTACAGCCAAATGGAAGCGGATCCGAGTCGCTCCACCACTGAAGTGCTGCGTCAAAAAGAAAATGCAGGATTACTCATCAGACTCAACCGAAGTCAGCTGATCGCGATCGGCGACTTTCGTGATGAGGGGCATACCTGGTCTTTTGTGGATGACGGCGGTGATCGTCCGGTGATCCTGAAGGACGGAACCGCGGTCCATGCCAAAGCGGCCAGTCGCAGCTTGCTCAAATTTCAGGTGGAAGGTATTCAGTACCAGTGTGATGACGAAGCGGTGGTCTATCGCAAAGTCGGGGCCATAGAAGGATTCTTCTCATGGCTGCTGAATGCCATGACTCTCGATTTCGGCATTTCTTACAAGTTCAATCGTCCCGTGTTTGGAATTATCGCCGAAAGACTGCTGAATACCCTGACCCTTTCCCTCGCTGCGCTCTTCATCGCTTACGGGCTCGGGATTCCACTGGGGGTCTTCGCTGCGGTCAAACCCAATTCCCGCCTCGACCACACTGCCGGCATCATCGCTTTTCTGGGATTATCGATTCCAACTGTTTTCTTCGCATTGCTGGCGATGCTATTCGCTTCATACACCGGATGGTTCCCCATCGGGGATATGAGGTCCCTCGACTATGACAGTTACGGATTCTTCGGAAAGATTGCCAACCGGTTGCACCATCTGGTCTTGCCTGCACTGGTCTTGGGAACTTCAGCAATGGCGGGCTACATGCGACAGGCCCGTGGAAACATGATCGAAGCGCTCGGACAGGATTATGTCCGCACCGCCCGCGCCAAAGGTGTCTCCAACCAGGGAGTCCTCTTCAAGCATGCTTTCCGTAACGCCGTCAATCCTCTGGTCACTCTCTTTGGATACTCGCTGGCCAGCCTGCTGAGCGGTTCATTACTGGTGGAAATTGTCATGAATTGGCCCGGATTGGGCAGACTGATTTTTGAAGCCATCAGTGCCAAGGATGAACCGTTGGTTCTCGCCAGCGTATTGATTTCTACTCTTCTCCTCGTGTTTGGTAACCTGGTCGCCGACCTGCTTCTCGCCGTCGTTGATCCGAGGGTGAGGTTGTCCTGATGAACACCACCGCCGACAAGGCCAAAGACTCCGGCATGCCACCCCCACGCGGTCCATGGGCCATTCTGTGGATGCGTCTTCGCAAGAACAAGCTGGCGATGACCGGTGGCGCAATTCTGGTAGTCCTCTATCTCATGTGCAGCTTTGGTGGCTTCATCGCTCCCTACGGAATGAATGACACGAACAAGTACACCGTCAAATACGGTCCGATGTTGGTGGGCGGCTACACGATCAACCAAACCGGTGAGATTCTGGCGGAAGACGAAGACTTTAACGAGATCCTGCTCCCGACCTACGAACGCAACTGGGACTGGTTCAATGGAGGGGTTCATTTCCATGACAGCTCCGGGAGCTTCACTCTGCGACCCCACGTCCACCCTCTGAGAGAGTACGAATCATGGGATGAATACGGCGAGATGGAATACATCCTTGCCGAGGATCGAACCATCAGCATCCCTATTCGATTCCTGATCCAATCGGCTGAAAAACATGAAGTATTCAGCCTCTGCGGATTCTTCAGAATCTTTGGCAGAACTCACCTCATGGGAATTTCTCCAGAGGATGTCCCTAAAGAGCAGAACCTGCACACAGGCCTTTTCCTTCTCGGAACCGATATCCTCGGCAGAGATTTATGGACTCGAATCCTGTATGGCGGACAAGTGTCTCTCTCAGTCGGCCTGATCGGAATTTTCATCAGTATCTCGATCGGTCTGTTCATTGGAGGTCTCGCCGGTTACTTCGGAGGAATCTGGGATTTCCTTCTAATGCGATTAGTGGAACTGCTACTGGCCATTCCGGGACTTTACCTGATCCTGACACTCCGCTACGCCTTGCCCAACGACCTCTCATCACGGCAAACCTACATCATGATTGTCGCCATTTTGGCGATCGTCGGCTGGGCCAGTACAGGCCGTATGATTCGAGGAATGGTCCTGAGTCTGCGCGAGAGCGAATATGCACTCGCGGCCAAGTCTCTGGGTGGATCGTCGCTGAGAGTCATCCTTCGACACTTGCTTCCCAATACCGCCTCCATCGTCATCGTCACTGCCACCCTCTACGTGCCTTACTACATCCTCGGAGAGGTCGCCCTTTCCTATCTTGGATTCGGGATTACAGAACCGGATGCATCATGGGGACTTCTTTTGAAAGATTGCCAGGTCACTGAGGTCATGAAATACAACCCATGGCTGATTACGCCAGGGTTCTTCATCTTCCTCGCTGTCCTCGCTTACAATTTCCTCGGTGACGGACTCAGGGATGCAGCGGACCCGAGAGCATTCCTCGGCTCTTCTCACAAACACGAAGACTAGATCAACGACAACGACCGATGCCTTCCAAGGCTTCCGGATTGGCAATGCTGGTCAAGTCCCCCAGATCTGCCTCTTGCAGATGCCGGGCACGGATGAGCCTTCTGACAATTTTTGCACTACGAGTCTTTGGAAGATCGTCCACATAGAAAATAGAGCGGGGACGATCGACTTTACCCAGCGCCTTTACGACCTGGCTCTTGAGCTGATCACGAAGATTGTCGGTTTCTTCAAACCCAGGGTGCAGAACGACGAAGCAAACGAGCTCTGTGCCCTTCAGTTCATCGGGGACTCCAATCGCTGCAGCTTCACTGACCGCGTCATGCTCAATCAGCGCTGACTCCACCTCACCTGGGCCGACTCTTCTCCCGGCGATATTGAGAGTGTCATCGGCTCGGCCAAAGAGGTACCACTGACCGTCTTCATCTTTCCGCGCCCAATCTCCATGATTCCAGATTCCGGGAAACCGACTCCAATATGTCTCAAGATATTTCTCATCCGCTTTCCAAAGAGAGCGGGTCATCGAGGGAGCCGGTGACTTGCAGACGAGAAAACCGACTTCACCCATCACAGACTGACCGTCTTCATTAAAAACATCGATATCCATTCCCAAACCCGGTGATTGCAAGGAAGTTTCAGAGATCGGCAATACCGGCAAGGGTGCGAGGAAACAGCCGACGATATCTGTGCCGCCAGAAATATTGATAATGGGCAGTGACCCTCCACCCACATTTTCATGGAACCAGCGGTAGCTGTCTGAATCCCATGGCTCGCCGGTGCTTCCCAGAATCCGCAGGGAAGAAAGATCCTTTCCAGCGAGTGGCTCTCGTCCGGAACGCATCAACAGGCGAATCGCAGTCGGGCTGATTCCCAGGTGAGTGACTCGATGACGCTGAACCATCTCCCAAAGCCGATCGGGACCGGGATAGTCAGGGGCCCCTTCGCATACGAGAAAGGGGGTACGGTTTAACCAGCAGCCTATGATCTCCCAAGGCCCCATCATCCAACCAATGTCCGTATACCACCAAAACAGATCATCTTTTTGACCGACGTCGAAGTTGAATCGAAGCTCTTTGCCCATCTGAGCCATACAGCCCGCATGGGTATGGACGGTCCCTTTGGGTTTTCCAGTGGTCCCGCTCGTATAAATCATGAGTGCGGGATCCATCGACGCCATCATTTGGGTCGATGAGTCACCCTCTCCCAATTCGGGAATCTGATGCCACCAAAAATCACGCCCCTCCTGCATTGCAGAAGATCCATCTCCGCGCTGTAGAACAAAAACGGTCTTCAGGCTTTCCAGCCCTTCGACGGCTTCATCTGCATGAGATTTCAGATCAAAGGATTGCCCTCTTCGATAACCCAGATCCGCAGTAAACAGGCAACATGCTCCTGAATCTTCCAATCTCTCTCTCACCGACGGGGCGGCGTAACCACTAAAGATCGGAATAAAGACCGCACCCACCTTCATCGTTGCGAGCATGGCCATCGAAACCTGAGCCACCATCGGCATCAGGCAAGCCACTCGGTCACCCGGTTGGACCCCTCTCCAGCGAAGCGCTGCAGCCCAGCGATCCACTTCATCGGCGACTTCAGCAAAAGTCCACCTGTTGACGGTTCCGTCTTCTTCTTCACCCACGAGAGCGAGACGATCAGGGGACTCTGTCGCAGGAAGGTCGACGCAGTTGAGGGCGATATTGGTCTTCCCGCCCTGGAACCAATCGGCCCACTCTGGCCCCTTGGAAGTATCGAGGACCTTCTCATAGGGCGTCGACCAGACGACTCCAAGATCCTTCATCAGCTCATGCCAAAATTCGCCACTCTCTTCCTGGCTCCAGCGAATCAGGTCATTAATAGCGCCTGCGGGATGATCCAGATCCACATCCCTTCCCAGCTTCCTGAGCCACCGAACGATCTGGCTCTTCTGGATCATGTCAGCCTCAGGCATCCAAACAGATTTCGTATTCAAGGGGTTCTCCTACCCAATTCAAGCCTGTCTCGCTCCCTCAATAAATCTGTAAAGCGCGAGGTCATCGAAGCGGAATGATCCCCGGAGAAGACCTCCGACTCAATCCTCCCAACCGGAACAATTCCACGGATCGACGAAGTCAAAAAGACTTCCTCCGCTTTCAAGAGTTCTGCCTCGTTAAACTCGCCCTCATTCACCGGAATCCCTTCTTCAGCAGCTTCTTGAAGAATCCGAGCACGAGTCAGTCCAGGAAAAACAAGCCGCCGATCACAAGTCCAAAGCTCATCATTTCGAACCCAAAAAAGATTCGCCGAGGTGGACTCCGTCAAAGCTCCTGTGGAAGAAAGAAGAAGAGCATCGTCGAATCCTCGCTGACGGGCATCTCGCAAAGCAACCAGGGAAGAAAGGTAATTGCCATGCTTCCATGCAGGGTCGAGGCACTCGACGGGAATCTTTCGATAGGGTGAGAAACAGCACTCTATCGGTTTCAGCGCTGGACTGCTGACAGGAACCAACATGAGCCAGCGATCGAGACCTGATTCACGAACATCCAGTCCACGAGCGCTCGTTGCGGACCTGACCAGAGTGATTCGAAGACGCCAAGTGATCGTTGAATCTGGCAGATCTGTCAAAGCTTGCTGAAGATCAACTTCTAAATCTCGTCGGCAAGAATCTGTACTGATCCCTATTCCATGACTGGAGCGCTCAATTCGATCCAAATGGTCCATCAGGTACAGAGGTTGACGTCCCTCGACACGAAGAGTTTCAAAAGCGCTCTCACCGAACAAAATTGCAGGGTGATCCAGTGATAAGGAATGTTGCCCAGGCCCCTGTACCTGGCCGTTTTTCCAGAAGATCGGTGTGGGCTGAATTTCCTTCAAATCAGTCTCCCAAATCTTCCAGCAAGCCACCCGTTGCACCAGAATCTACTTGCTCCACCAAAGCCTCAGCCAAAGCAGGAAACATCAAATCTTGATATTCACCCGCAGCTGCCGGCATTTGAATACAACCCCCTGCTGAAGAAACCACCTCTAACGAATCGGCATCATGAGCCCGACGATGTCGCGCTCGAGCCTTGCGAATCACCGAATCAGAAAACCCAGGAATAAAAGGACCCCAAGCTTTGCGAAAACTGCTCAACAACTCCCAATCGACAGCAGCGGTGGGAAGATTTCCACCGGGAAGCGGATCAATCGGTGTGCTCACCATATGTAACTCCGCTGTCGAGGAGCTGCTAAAAAACAGAGTCGCTTTGTGATGGGGCCAATGAATCAATGGCGGGAAATCGCCGGACAAATCGAAAGAGAACTCACACACCGTTTCGATTTTCTGACGATGACGAACGCCCATCTCTTTCATCATCGAAGGAGCCGCGGCGCCGTGGCATAAATAGACTCTCTGAGCAAATCCGTCTCGGCGAGAAGTGTAAAAATGGACTCCATTCGAAGTCTCTTCCAAGTGATTGAGCGCAGCACCTCCATGAAAACGCCCGCCAGACTTTCTCAACCGCCACATCAATGCAGCCAGAACCTCTTGGTGATTGACGGTTCCGCATTCGGCAACAAAATGAGCTCCAGAGCTCATGTCCCCTAATGCGGACCAGCGCCGGCGGATTTCTCCTGATTCGAGCCAGTCACCATTCCTGACATTCTCCGCTGACAGAACGAGTGCACCACTTCGGCGATATCCAGGATCCATCTCCAGCCAGTTCGACCAGCCTTCGTAGAGTTCCAATGCACGATGAATCGGACCTTCCCAATCGCTCGAATCAGACGCGTCGCAGGGTGGGTCGTAGGGTGGAACGAGAAGAGGGACACGGCTCTCTCCCATGCGTGCTTGTGGAGATTCCAGTCGATCAAGAAGAATCACCGAACCGGAATTCCTTCTGAGAAGGTGATCCGCTACCGCCAATCCTGTGGATCCGGCACCCACGACCAGATGATCACAGCTCAAGGGACGCAATCAGGACCTCATTCCTACGCCAGGATTCCGAAAAGGGTTCTGCAAGCACATTATCACCTGCGAACAGGGTCAACCACCCGACGGGGGCTTGACCACCGCTGTAGAAATGGGATAGAAGCACCCTATGAACAAGCCAATCATTCCGGCGCCTGCAACGCCGATGACTCTCAGCCAAACTCTGATTCGTCAGACCATTCTGTCTTTTTCACTTGTCCTCTGCACAACCTTGGGATGCCAGACCGCTGGAATGAAGGTCAGCGATGGATCAGGAATGTGGCCCGGATTATTGGCGGACGACCCTATTCAGAGAATGCAGACGATCCATCTGATTCAGCAGACTGGAGACCGGTCACAGACCCCTCTTCTGTTTCCATTGCTCAATGATCAAGATCGCTGGGTCCGTTACAACGCCCGCGCTGCGATCCTCATCCTCTCAGGCCCTCACCGAGAATCGGCCCCAGACTATCGTTATCTGTCAGATCGATCAGCGCTCCGAAAAGCCCCTAAAGAACACCAGGCCTGGTGGCAACAATTATTTCCCGGATCTTCCGGCTGATTTCTTTTTCGCAGAGCGAGCAGGCTTCTTTTTCAACAGTGGAGCCAACGCTTGCCCGGTGCAGCTCTTTTTACAACGAGCCACTTCCTCCGGTGATCCGGCAATAACAATTTCACCCCCTGCGTCGCCGCCGTCCGGCCCCAAGTCGATCACATAGTCCGAACTCGCGACAAGGTCCATATCATGCTCGATGACAATCACCGTATCGCCCCTGTCGACCAATCGATGAAGCATTTTCACCAACAACCGTACATCGCCAAAATGCAATCCCGTCGTCGGCTCATCCAGTATGTAGACTTTTCGCCCTCTCGATCTGCGACCCAACTCTGAAGCCAATTTCACTCTCTGAGCTTCTCCGCCAGAGAGGGTTGTCGCAGACTGTCCGAGGGAAAGATAACCCAGTCCCACTTCCTCCAAAGCTGTAAGCATCGTGACAACCGAAGGAACGTCTTTGAAAACCTCCCGAGCCATTCGGACATCCATCTCAAGAACATCCGCAATGCTATGCCCCTTCCAGCGAACCTCCAGGGTTTCAGGCTCGTAGCGTTTTCCATGACATTCATCGCAACGAACCCAAACATCGCTGAGGAAATGCATTTCGATGAGCACTCCACCTTTTCCCTCACAACTTTCGCAACGTCCTCCAGCGACATTGAAGGAGAAACGGCCTGGCCCCCAACCCCTCATTCGTGCCAGTTGAGTTTTTGCATAGAGAGCGCGAAGTGGAGCCATCAAACCAGTATAAGTCGCGGCATTTGAGGAGGGTGTGCGTCCAAGGGGTTGCTGATCGATCACACCCAAGCCGTCAAAATGATCGACTCCGTCAATCCGATCATGCTCTGCACTCGCCGGACGTGCACCTGCCAGACGAGTTGCGAGTTCACGAGAAAGGATGTCCATGATCAGGGACGATTTCCCGGAGCCAGAGACGCCGGTAACACACGTCAGAACGCCAGTAGGAATTTCCACCGTCAAATTTTTGAGGTTGTTCGCTTTGGCACCCACAATCGTCAGAGGGGGCCCTTCTAGTGGGCGACGACCTTCCGTCTCGAAGACTTTTTCGGTACCGCACAGAAACCTGCCAGTCAGAGATTGACTGTTATTCCGAATAGCAGAGGGGGTTCCCTCTGCAACCACTTCACCGCCACCCACCCCTGCTCCGGGCCCCATATCGACGATGTGATCGGCGCGATCCATCGTTTTTTCATCATGTTCGACGACGACGAGCGTGTTGCCTTGGTCCTTGAGAGCGACCAGTGAATCCAATAACCGATCCACGTCTCTCGGGTGAAGCCCAATCGTCGGCTCATCCAGAACGTATAAAACCCCGACCAGCTGATTACCGATCTGAGTCGCCAAGCGAATCCTCTGCGCTTCTCCTCCGGAGAGTGTTTCAGTCGCTCTGTCGAGAGCAAGATAGCCCAAGCCTACACGTTCGAGGAAACCCAGCCTGCTCGCCACCTCCCGGTGGATCTGTTCAGCCACTTCTTTACGGTGCCCAGTCAGCTTCAGATCACTGAAAAAACGAAGAGCATCTGAAACCGTCAGGTTGCAGACTTCCGAAATGTTGAGTCCACCAATTTTCACGGCCAAGAGTGCCGATTTCAGGCGCCCACCGTGACAACTCGGACAGGATCGTATCGCCAAATGATCCTCAATCGCCCGGCGCCATCTGGGAGACCCCGCACGCTGATGCCATATCGACACACGCTTGATGAGACCCTCCCATGTCGAGCCTGTCACTCTTCGCAATCGGCCGGATCCCCTGCGAGTTCTAAAGGTCACCGGATACGAGCGCTCTCCAGTCCCGTGGAGAATAATGTTCCAGCCTTCATCGCCAAGGTCTCGCACCGGATCCGACGGGTCATATCCATGCTCCAGAAGCGCAGCATCGATCACTTTTCTGACCCTGGAGCTCTTACGGCCAATCCAGGAACCGAGCCGGTGATCCATCGCGCCGTTGAACAACGGTTTATCCCGATCAGTAATCAGCATTCTCGGATCCACCTGCTTTAACAGGCCCAAACCGGAACATTGCTGACATGCCCCGGAGTGGTGATTGAAGGAGAAAAGACGTGGAGTCAATTCTTCTCCCATCATCATATGACCCTGAGGGCATGACAGGTGACGGGTGAATTGAATCACCTCTGCACCATCCGCATCTGCCACGATCATGCGATCCCCGCCACGTCGGTAACATTCTTCAATGCTTTCGGAAACTCTTGCCCGACCTGATCGATTCGGTTTAACGCGATCAATCACCACATCGAGCTGACTTAAAGCTTCGGCATCATAGGAATCGAGAACTTCATCAATTCTAAAAACTTTCTCACCATCGATACGAAGGCGAGCAAAGCCCTCCCGCTGCAAAGATTCGAGATCTGGAAAGGGACTCTTCAGGGGAGCGAGTAACAAGGTCGGTTCATCGCCACGTAATTCCATGACTTTCCGACTGGCCAACGCCGGCGTCGCGGAGAGCAAAGGCTCCTCGCAGCTGACGCAGTGAGCACTCCCGGCCCTGGCGAAAAATATCCTCAGGTAGTCATAGATTTCCGTCGTTGTTGCAACTGTAGAACGGGGATTACTGCCTCTATTTCGCTGATCGATGGCAACGGCAGGCGCGATGCCTTCAACACGATCGACATTCGCTCGATCCATGCGGCCCAAAAACCGCCGCGCATACGTCGAAAGGCTCTCAAGATATCTTCTTTGACCTTCAGAAAAGAGGATATCAAAAGCCAAGGTGCTTTTTCCGGAACCACTGGGGCCCGTGATCACCGTCATTTTTCCAGCAGGAATCTCAAGGCGAACATCTTTCAGATTGTTCTGACGAGCGCCCTCAATGATGAAGCGATCCGACGGCTCACCTTTTCCTGAACCCCGCTTTTTCCCTTTTTGAACCGACTTTTTTCGATCACCGCTCAACTCCGGTCGCAGAGCTTCTCCGGTCAACCCCTCCGATTCAGCGATCTCTTCAGGGGTTCCAACGCAAACGATCTGTCCACCCCCCGCTCCTCCATGAGGGCCAAGATCGATCACATGATCCGCCTGCTTGATGACATCCATGCAATGTTCGATCACCAAAACCGAGTTTCCGCGATCTACCAATGCATGAAGACAGGACAACAGGTTTTCGACATCGGCAAAATGCAGTCCAGTGGTTGGTTCGTCGAGAATATAAAGGGTATTCCCAGTGCTTCGCTTACGAAGTTCTGTCGCCAATTTAACCCGCTGTGCCTCACCACCTGAAAGCGTGGTGCTCGGCTGCCCCAACGAAACGTAACCGAGACCAACCTTCTGTAAGGTATCCAGCGTATGAAACACTTGGGGAACGTCCTCGAAGAGCTTAGTGGCCTCATCGATCGACAAGGCGAGAACCTCGGAGACATCATGACCGCGCCAACGAACCGTTCGAGTCTCCTCGTTAAAGCGTGTGCCATGGCATTCGTCGCAGACCACCTGAATATCAGCCATGAACTGCATCCCAATGGTCGTCACCCCAGCACCTTCGCAGGCTTCACAGCGACCACCCTTAACGTTGAAGGAGAAGCGCCCTTTTTTCCAGCCTCGAGCTCTCGCTTCCGGAGTCTTGGCAAACAACTCGCGGATATCATCGAAGACTTTCGTATAAGTTCCTGGGTTAGAACGCGGAGTTCTTCCAATTGGACTCTGATCAATACGAATCAATTTGTCGATGTGATCAAGTCCCTCAATTGAATCGTGGTCGCCAGGAGCTTCTGAAAGCAATTCCAAATGCTCCGTCAAGGCCGGCTGCAGGATCCCCTGGATCAAGGTGCTCTTACCGGAGCCACTGACTCCCGTAATCACCACCAGCGACTGAAGCGGGATCTTCACATCGATATTTTTGAGATTGTGCATTCGTGCACCACGAATCAGGAGGAAGTCTTCTGAGACCCTCCTTTCAGACGGAACCGATATCTCAGCTTTCCCACTCAGATATTTTCCGGTGACTGAAGCAGGACTTTTTTTCAGTTGAGTGACGGAGCCTTCTCCAGTCAATTCACCGCCGTGGATTCCGGCACCGGGGCCGATATCGACCACATGGTCAGCGCTTTCAATCGTTTCACGATCGTGCTCGACCACCAATAGCGAATTGCCCTTGTCGCGCAATCCCCGGAGCATTTCCAACATGGTGCTGTTGTCGGACGCATGCAGCCCAATCGACGGTTCATCGAGAACGTACAAGACTCCTCGGAGTCCACTCCCCAACTGACTGGCAAGGCGAATGCGCTGGGCTTCTCCACCGGAAAGAGTGTCCGCCGATCGATCGATCGCCAGATAACCCAGACCCACTTTTTCCAAAAATTCCAAACGGGCACGGATTTCCGGAAAGATCGACTGGCCGATCAATTCCTCCCGAGCCTCCAACTGGAGTTGCCCGAAAAATTCCATCGCCATGTCCACCGTCATCGCAGAAATCTGGTCGATGCCGCGATCATGAAAACGAACGGCTCTGGCAGCAGGCTGCAATCGAGATCCATTACAACCACGGCAGGGTGCATAGGGCATCCAGCGTTCGAGTTCTCGTCCGCCATGCAAGTCATAAGAAACTTCAGCCAACTGAAAAAGTCCCGGCCAGTCTCCCTTTGCGCCTACAGCGGAAGCTCCCTCCAGCACAAACCGTTTCGCACGTTCCGTCAGCTTTTTCCAGGGCCGAGAGGAATCCACCTTGCCGTCCTTGAGTGCTTTCTCAAGGTCTGCCCAGGGGGTTCCCATTCCCCGAATCACCTTGCCCTGCTTTCTCAGTAGCAAGGCCCCATCGGAAATTGAAAGGTCTGCATCCTTGAGCATGCTCGCTTCAGTCGGAGAACGACGTCGACCCAGGCCGTCACAACGATCGCATGCCCCCAAGGGACTATTGAAAGAAAATAGTCGTGGTTCCAATTCAGGAATCGTGACGGAGCACTGATGGCATCCGAAACGGCTTGAAAACAGGTGTGCCTCTTCGCCAATCACAAGATCGACGAGTCCGTCCCCCAGCAAGAGAGCCTTTTCGACAGCCTCTGCGAACCGGCCTCTTTTCCCATCGACCAGCTGCATGCGATCGAGCACGATTTCTATGGTGTGGCGCTCATACCGTGCGAGCACAATCTCATCGGAGAGCCGAAGTATTTCCCCATCGATACGGACTCTCTGAAAGCCCTGCTCACGCAGCTCATCCAATTCTTTGCGATACTCCCCTTTTCGTTCGAGAACGATGGGAGCACATACTGTCACTGTCTCGCCGCCGTGATGATGCCAAGCATGCAAGACGATCTGCTCACGACTCCGACCTTCGATCAGACCTCCACAATCAGGGCAATGAGGAGTTCCCAATCTTGCATAAAGAAGACGTAACAGGTCGAGTATTTCTGTAATCGTGCCGACTGTAGATCGCGGATTTCTGGAGATCGTTTTTTGGTCGATGGCAATAGTCGGGCTCAGCCCCTCCACCGTTTCAACCTGTGGTCGATCCATTCGCCCCAAATACTGACGGGCATACGGACTGAGACTTTCGACAAAACGCCGCTGACCTTCGCGGCAAATGATTTGATGAGCGAGGGTCGATTTCCCGGAACCACTGACCCCAGTCACTACGACCAGGCGCTCTCTGGGAATATCCACATCCAGATTTTGAAGATTGTTCTCCCGGGCACCACGAACAATCAGTGGTCGGCCTCGGTGATTCTTCATCGGTTCGTCCCATCTCTTTCAATCAGTCTCTGAGTCACTCCCTCGACGCGTGACTGGATCTCAGAATGCAGTCCTGTACTTCCGGCAACGATACTTCCGCCATGGAGCCAATCATCGCCTCCTAACCCATCCGTCACCGTGCCTCCTGCTTCGAGCACCAGTAATGCTCCAGCCGCAACGTCATGTGGGGCGAGCCTGAACTCCCAAAAAACGTCGAAGACACCAGAGGCCGTATGGGCAAGATCGAGGCAAGCGCTTCCACCTCGACGAATCTCACGAGCTTCCCGAAGCAACCCTTGAAAAATATCGAGTGCTCCATGATCGAGCTCTTTTCGACCATAACTGAATCCCGTTGCCAATAATGCGGAGGAAAGATCTTCTTCTCTATTCACCTGAAGGGAATTCACTCCCCCGGCAACCGGATGATGCCAAGCACCCTGTCCACGAATTGCCCACCAGGTATCACCAAGAAATGGAGCGTGAATGACGGCAGCAAGGGGACCTTGAAGATCCCACAATGCGGCAGAGATTGAGAAAAAGGGATGCCCATGAGCAAAGTTCGTCGTCCCGTCGAGAGGATCCAGGATCCAACGACGCTGGCCCACCGTTGAAACCTCTCCCGATTCTTCGCTGTAGATCGAGTCGCCCGGAAACAGCTGCTGGAGTCCATGAATGAGACTCGCCTCGCTGGCCTTGTCCGCCTCCGTGACGAGATCACGATCGCCTTTTTTCTCAATGGAGATTCCATGACTCAGAAGCTTTTCTCGATAGCCGAGTAACTCGTCACCCGCTTCTTCAACCAAAGAAATCACTGGCGAGATGGAGTTGCCGCAAGGCAACAACCTTTCTGCAGGATCAGTGATCAACAGCTCCCCCAGTGTTCCACCGCCGGAGGTGCTGGGAAATGGCCCCATCGATCATTCGGCGAACCAGCTCACTACTTTCAATCCCACTGACTCTCGCTGAATACGGAACAAGGCTTCTTTCCGTCATCCCGGGACAGGTATTGGTCTCCAGGAAATAAAACTCATCATCTTCACAGAGAATCAGGTCGGTCCGACTGCATGTCCCCAAATCCAATTCCATATGAATCTGCTTCACAGCCCGCGACAATTCCAATTGAAGGTCAGGATCAATCCCGGCCGGGCACTTCAGATCCAAGGAACACAATTCCTGCAACTCTGGATCCACATATTTCCCACTGTCTTTGACCTGTCGATCAAAAGGAACTCCCGAAGGAAGACAAATTTCAATCGTCTGTAAAACCTGTGGAAGGATTCCCTGACGCATTCCCAAACAAGGAACGGATAATTCTTGCCCCACGAGAAATTGCTCAACGAGAACCAGGGGGAGGCGTTTTAAAACCGAAGAAATTTGTTGTTGAAGTTCTCTGGGCCGCTGAACGACCACGACCCCATCGGATGACCCTCCTGTGGGATCTTTCACAACCCAAGGAGCTGGAATATTTCCGCGAATCTGTTCGAGAACCTGGTGACTGTCCCGCTCCCAATAGTCCTGATGGATCACTGCCGCTTGCGGAACTTTGAACCCCATTCCTTTCACTCGTTGGCGAAAAGAAATCTTGCAGGCCGAAACCGCTCCACCAATGACCCCCGATCCGGTGTAGGCCATCTTGAACATATCCAGCCATGCGGCAACGGATCCGTCTTCGCCTGGACCTCCGTGAAGACAATTAAAAACGACCTCAACTCCTGATTTGGAATATTCATGAAGAAGTTCCCACGGCTCACGAGGCTCACTTTCCGATTCCAGATCATCGAGACTTGCTGATTTCCAACCGTCGGCATCCCAGCGAACAGGAAGCACTTTGATGCCGGCATCCTTCAGCCACTGGGCAACCTGCACAGCGCTTTTCAGGGAGACATCCCTTTCGCTCCACGTACCTCCATACAGAAGCAGAACATGGGCATTCGAGCTGGACATCAGCGATTCCTATCCGTCATGAAGTTACAGATTGATTCGAACTCGTCTTGGACCTTTGTGGTCAAACCGACAATCTTTGAAAAAATATCCAGACCTGCCTGCGATCTCGACCGGGCCTGACGGCGAGCAAACTCGATCGATCCAGCCCGCTGGAACAATTCTATGCATTCAGAAACATGAGATTCAGTGGTGTCTTCTCTGGGAAGCAACATGATCTCAATGACACGCTGACGCTCGGCGACAGAGATTTCCGTGGACTGTATGGAGTGGGCAAAAAGGATGGAGGGTTTTCCTTCTCGAATGTCATTTCCAGATTCACCACATCGCCCTTTGTCGGGCGTGAGATCCAAGAGATCATCCTGAATCTGAAACGCAGGGCCCAAATGATCTCCCACCTGCCAAAGGCTGTCGATCGACGACTCATCCCATCCGTGGACGATGGCTACGCAGACCATGCCGAGAGCGAGATAACGACCCGTTTTCGATTTCACCAGGTCTTCATAGTCCTCCAGGCTAAATTGAGGATCGGCTCGTCCAGAAAGATCCAATTGCTGTCCCTGGACCGTCCGCTGATGAACATCGCTGACTGCAGCGATCAGACGGGAACGCACCGCATCTTCCACCGGGGCATATGAAATTTCTGAATAGACGGCTGAGAGCAACCAATCTGCAGCATTCAGAGCCGTCGCCGTTCCATGACTTTTCCATAAAGTCGGGACATCCCTGCGCCAGGCATCGCCGTCTTGAATGTCATCGTGGATCAGAAAAGCATTGTGAAGCCACTCCGTGAGGCAGGCCATGCCCAGGCAGGCTTTGGGATCGACCCCAAGGCCCGAACCGAACCAGAGCGAGATCAGCGGTCGGATTCTTTTGCCCCCTGAACAGGCGCTACGGACCGCATCCCCGAGAGAATCTGGTCGAATCGTGGCCAATCGGCTGTCGACGACCTCCCCCAGCGGCTTTTTCCAAGCGGACAGGGTGGCCGGCATTTTCGATTGCCCAATTGCCATAAATACCACCTAAACCATTCCGCCGAAAAGACTTATAAACATTTACCCTGTCAAGGGACCCCACCACCCTGCGGGCAGGCCCTTCGCATCACTGTGTATTCTCAAGAGATCGGGATCTCCATGAATGTTAAACGCCATGAATCTGGAAACGAAAGGCTAGAAAGCCCCCCAGCCCGTGTCAAGCCGAGCACAGGTCAGAAACCTCGTTGAGAGGCTACTTTACTCCGATTCCTAGGTATATAGAATGAGGGATACAAGAAATGGAGTTGACTGTTGAAAGGGCTATACGGATTCCTTTACGGATTTCCGAGACAGACCTTTCATAACATGACAACAGTTCATGAGATTTGCAGGACAGAGCATCTTTGTCGGGGTTGAAGTCCCCCCCAATTGTTCTGATCCCATTCCTTTCTCTGAGCTGTGAATGAGATCCACAGGTTCCAAACTCACAGAGACCCGTTCTGATTAAAAAGCAGATAACAATAGAGCAGATAAATCAGAGAATTCATGCCGTTCAGGTGGCCTGCATTCTCCATAAAAGAATATTTGGAAGGATTCGAATCGTGATGGATCAGAGCAGCAACAACTCGCTGCCATCTCCCACCCGTCCAGCAGGACGGTTATGGGAAGCCATCTCCCGTCATTTCGGATTCCGCGTGACTGGCCCTGACTCACGCTCCAGTGTCTTTGCTTCAGCATGGATTCTTTGCCTTCTGTTCCTTTCCTGCACTTGGGTCTCTCCTCTGGAAGCTCAGCTGCAATCGGCGGGAAATGGCAACTCACAAAGCATTCGATTAGGTAACGCAGTCGTCTTTCCCGGGACCAACGAAGCCCTCGTCCCCGTCTACCTGACCTCCGAAGTCGAAATTCAATCGTGGCAAATGGGTCTGGAGTACGATGAACTGCTCCTCAACCTGATCGACGTCGAATTCACCGGGACTGAAAGCGAATTGCTGGACCCAATCCTGCTCCCAGTCATCTCCGGGACCTCCATGGTGGGGTTCGAGGTGTTTTACCCCGGACCAGACTACTTCCCGGCAGATGCCGGATTACTCGCCGCTTTCCTTCGATTCGAATGGATCGGGACAGGACCGATTCCGGTTCCTGGTGGAACATCTACTGAGATCAATGTGATCGACCTTGAAAGCCTGCCGGTCGCCATCACCTCTCCAAATGGCCTTGTCCTGACACCAGAAACTCAATCAGGGTCTGTCGTGGCTCTCGATTACCCGCTCTATCTTCTTGAGGAAACGACGGCAACCCTCGTCGAAACGACAGCACTGGTCCCGATTCGAGCGTGGTCTCAAGGACCGTCGACCACCTTCATGATGGGTCTGGAATATGACGAATTGCTGCTCACGCAAGTCGTTGTCGATGGCAGTGACCTCGATACCCTCAGCGGAGGATCGTGGACGCTCACATCCACACCCACAGCAACAGGTCTGGTCTGTACCATTGAATCCACCTTGGTCATCCCAGCGCTGGATGGCCAAATCATTGGCTTCCTCAAGGTCGATCGTCCAGGGAATCTGCCTGGCGAGCCCGGCTGGGGTCCATGGGCACTGAACTGGCAAGCTGCGAACTGTGAGATCGATGGAGAACCCGTCTCCTATCTGGAACCGGGAAGCATCCGTTGGATTTCGCATTTCATTCGCGGAGATGCCAACCTCGACAGCAGTCTCGATATCGCCGATGCAGAAACGATTCTGGGGGCTTGTTACATGGGCTTGCCCGTGGAATGTGAAGATGCCGCAGACAGCAACGATGACGGCTCGCTGGATATCTCCGACGTGGTATCGGTCCTTCAGTTCCTCTTCTCAGGATCTCCTTCGCCTCCGCTTCCTTATCCGGATGCCGGCTCTGACCCCTCAGCGGACAACCTGAACTGCGATTAAGGCATCTGCCGCAGTTCAGTCACCTGCGAGTCCTCTGCCACTGCTTCGCCTCTACCGATTCGTTACACCCCTGTTGTCGAAACGCTGCAGTCGAACCCTTGTCGAAGAGGTCGACTTCACGCTGATCGGCCTGATCCACGAGAGCCCTCCCGATCCCCGGCTGACCTGATGATTCTTGCTGGGCACCTGCTATCGGTGGGCAAAGCTCAAACCTCAGGACTCCGAGCTCATGAGGTCCAATGACTCCCAAAGTTCCCTCTGCGGCAAACCAGCTGCCACGTTTCAATGCTCGAGAATTCAACCTTCCGCCTGCGCATCAAGGAACCCTTCGGTTGATGCTCCTTCTGGTTCACCTTAATCTCTGATCAAGCAGGAAAGTTTGTGGCCTTGTTCCTGCTTCATTTCAACGACCCGATGCCACTCGATCCCAAAAATTGCTAGGGGAAAATCATGTCCTTCGAACTCCCTGAACTGGCTTATGCCCATGATGCGCTCGAGCCACATGTGGATGCCCGTACCATGGAAATCCACCACGGAAAACATCACGCGACCTATGTTGCCAATCTCAATAAAGCACTGGATGGGCATGCCGATCTTCAAGCGATGGATATCGCCGATTTGTGCCGAAACATCCAGGAGTTGCCAGATGCGGTCCGTGGAGCTGTTCGCAACAATGGCGGCGGACATTTCAATCATAGTCTCTTCTGGACGAGCATGAGCGCAACGGGTGGTGGTCAACCTGGCGGAGATCTCGCAGGAGCCATCGACGCGGCATTTGGCAACTTCGATGCCTTCAAGGAACAGTTCACCAATGCAGCGATGACTCGATTCGGAAGTGGCTGGGCATGGCTCGGCGTCAAGTCCGATGGCAGCCTTTGTGTGTGTTCGACAGCCAATCAAGACAATCCGCTGATGCCTGAATTTTCAGACTGCGCTTGCACCCCTCTTCTGGGCCTGGACGTTTGGGAACACGCTTACTACCTGAACTACCAGAATCGCAGACCGGATTATGTGTCAGCATTTTGGAACGTGGT
Source organism: Planctomycetota bacterium (assembly GCA_002691835.1). Next base: position 689 of record NZJA01000005.1, on the reverse strand, counting down.
CGACTGGGACATCGTCAGCGAAAGATTTTCTGCCGCAAAATGATGAACCGATTTGGGGATATTCGACAGAGTTGAATTCACTAAATTCAGCAGGGGAAAGGTCCACATGACCTGGGATTTGACAGGGGCAACAATCCTCGAGGTTGTTCCCCCAACTCTCGACAGTGGAGACGTCGGCTTTTCCAAACGCCTCAAGCGTGTGGAAAAGCTCGTCTCTGACGGAACCTTCGACGCGGTCAACATTCCGGAAATTCACGACGAGGAAAACCGGGATGCCCGCGGCGAACGCAAAAAGGGGTTCTCCACCCGCCTCGATGGGCGCATCCTTGGGCAAAAGATCCGCGAAGAATTCGGTCTTCCTGTCATCGTCAATCACGTGGTCGCCCACGCCCCCCTCGATCGTCAAATTCTCTGGCTCCACGAGACGATTCGAGAATACGGTATTCAGGATCTGGTCCTCGTCGGCGCCCCTCATGACCGTCATCCCTGGCCCGGCCCCTCAGTCGCTGAAGCGAATGCCGCCTTTAAGGCTGAATTCCCCGACTCGGATCTCCGATTGGGCAATATCTGCATTCCAGGGCGGCCTGGGAGCCCAGTTCCTGAATCTGAACGGATGGCCGCCAAAATTCGATCTGGAGCCGATTTCTTCACCACCCAGATCCTTTTTTCCACCGCCGAAATCCGTGATC
>NZJA01000004.1 GCA_002691835.1 Planctomycetota bacterium | reverse complement strand
CACCAACGCGCGGTGGTGTCGCTCTCGTTCGACGGTACGGGCAAATACCTGGCCTCGGTGGGACTCGACGACGACCACTCGGTGGCCATCTACGATTGGGCGTCGCGGCGCATGGTGGCGAACAGCAAGGGTGACGAGAACAGGGTGTTCAACTGCGAGTACAATCCGTACGACGGGCGGTTGGTCACGGGCGGGGTGAAGCACATCAAGTTCTGGGTGATGGAGGGTGGGTATCTGGTGGGTAAGAGGGGCGTGTACGGGCGGATGGGGGCGGTGTCGACCGTCCTGTCCATCGCGTTTCACACGGATGGCTCGACGCTGACGGGGACCCAGGGCGGGATCGTGTACCAGTGGGCGGACGGGGGCGAGCAGTGCATCCAGAAGTTCGAGGCGCTGCACCAAGGACCGGTGCACGACATATTCGTCAACGAGGACTACATCGTCACCGGAGGGAAGGACGGGAAGGTTAATTTTTTCACCCAGTACATGGAGAAGGTGTTCACCATCGACATGGCCAAGGTTGTGGAGACGATCACGGACCTTCAGGGTAAGCCGCTGTGCAGCTACGATGGCAAGGCGCCGTGCGTCAAGTCGCTGTTCATGGAGGGAACCCAACTGTTGGTGGGCACCAAGGGCAGCGAGATTTTCGAGTTTGACATGAGCACCGAAGACAGCTGGAAGACTCGCAGGCGGATCATCACGCAAGGACACAGCGCCGGATACGACGAGAAACGAAGGATCCAGACCAGCGAGCTATGGGGTCTCACCACGCACCCGTTCCTGCCCCAATTCGTCAGCGCGGGCGACGATAAGACCCTGCGCGTGTACGACATGTACCAGCGAAGGCAAATCGCGGTTAGAAACGTGAGCTCGAAGGTTCGATCCGCTTCCTACTCCCCCGACGGAAAGTTCATCGCCGCGGGTTTCTTCGGCGGCGGGTTCATCGTCTTCGACACCAACACCGGGAACGAGCTCGTCGCCAAGAAGCACAGGCGCGAGTGCATAGGTGACATCAAGTTCTCGCCGTCCGGCAGGTGGCTGGCGGTGGGAAGCCACGATAACTTTGTGGACGTTTACGACGCCTCGAGAAATTTCAAGCGCGTCGGCGTGTGCAAGGGCCACAGCAGCTACATCACCCACCTGGACTGGAGCGAGGACAGTCGTTATCTGCAGACCAACAGCGGTGATTACGAGTTGATGTTCTGGGAGATTCCCGGGTGCGAGCAGGTCAAGTTTCCCACCGCGCTCAAGGATACCAAGTGGGACTCGTGGACGTCCACCCTCGGATGGCCGGTGCAGGGCGTGTGGCCGAAGCACGCCGACGGCACGGACGTCAACGCGTGCTGCCGCAGCGCCGACGGCACCGTGGTGGCCACCGCGGACGACTTTGGCCTGGTCAAATTGTTTCGGTACCCCAGCGACGTGGGACGCGCGGATTACCACGGCTACCTGGGCCACAGCTCGCACGTCACCAACGCGAGGTTCAGCTACAACGATGAGTTTCTCATCACCGTGGGCGGCGGCGACCGGTGCGCGTTCCAGTGGCGGCACTACGAAGCCGACGAAGGCGACGAGGAGATGACCAGCGAGGTCGAGGAGGAGGTACTCACGTCGGTTGAGGATTACGAGGATTTCTCAAAGACGAACCAGGTTGTGCAGATGGTGATGACGGGTCACGTCAACGGAATCCCGCAGTACATGCCGCTGTCCAGCCTCGAGGCTAAGCCGTCCCGAGAGATCCCGCAAGGCTCGGGACTCGATCCAGGCTCGAGGCTGGCGTTCCTGCCGTGCGCCCCCGCGGTGTTCGCACCGGACGGCTACCTACGGGAACCAGACGCGTTGGCGCCCTGCATGGAAGCCGCGGAGCTCGAGTTTGTCCACGGGTACAGGGCTCACGATACCAGGGATAACTTATTCTACACAGCGCGGGGCGAGGTGGTCTATCACACCGCATCGCTCGGCATCGTGTACAACCGCGAGAGCAACACGCAGCGGTTCCTCGCGGATAACCCCACCGTGGACGGCGTCACCGGGCACACCGACGATGTCCTGTGTTGCGCCAGGCACCCAACCGGGAGCATATTCGCAACCGGCGAGGTTGGGCGGAACCCCAAGTTGATCGTGTGGTCCAGCGACGACCCGCGGCGACCGCTCGCGATCCTCCAGGGCTTCCTCAAGAAGGCCATCGTGTCCGCGACGTTCTCCAGGGACGGTACGTTGTTGTGCGCGGTGGGCGCGGATGCTAACCACTCGCTGGCGGTGTACAGGTGGCAAACCGGGACGATGCTGGCTTCGTCCAAGGGTTCGCCCGAGAAGATCGTCAGCGTGTCGTGGTCGCCGTTCCAGGACTACGTGGTGACGTGCGGCGTGAAACACCTGATGTTCTGGAGCACCTCGCCGTTCGTGGCGAGGAAGGCGCTGTTCTCCAAGCGGGGTAAGATCCAGACCATGCTGTGCTGCTGCTTCCCGGGTCCCGATACCACCGTCGTTGGGACGCAGGACGGTAGCCTCTACCTGTTCAAAGGGTACCAGCTGGCGACGAACATGCGCCGGTGCCACCAGGTGACGCACGCCGTCATCGCCACCAGGGACGTCGTCATATCGGGCGGGAAGGAGGGTAAGGTTAAGTTCTGGACCATCGACCTGATGCAGTGCCTGAAGGAGGTTGAGATTAACCACCCGCAGGCGATGTCGGGTTGCATCAAGGCGATGCACCTATCCGGCAGCATGCTCGTCGTCGGCATCCGCACCGGCGAGATTTACGAGATGGACACCACCTCGTACACGTACACGCTGATGCTCCAGGGTCACGGATACGGCACCATATGGGGCCTCGCCACGCACCCCGGCGAACACCAGATGTGCACGGTGGGTGACGACTGCACGGTGCGCGTGTGGGACGTGGCCAGTCGAAGGATGGTCATGGTTCGCGATTTGGGCGCCAAAGGAAGGAGCGTCGCGTACCATCCCGACGGCTCGCAGATCGCCATCGGCCTCGCGGGCGGCGGCCTGGTGGTTCTCAGCGCCGACAGCCTGGACACCATACACGCCAAGAAGGACAGGGAGGAGCCCATACACGAGTTGAAGTATTCGCCGAACGGTCAGTACCTGGGCGTCGGTTCGCACGATAATTACATCGACGTGTACGACGTGGGTAAGCAGTACGGACGCATGGGCGTCGCGAAGGGCCACGCGAGTTACATCCGGCACATCGACTGGTCCGAGGACAGCACCGTGATGCAGAGCAACTCTGGGGACTTCGAGATGCTCTTTTGGGAGATGCCTAGTGGTAAGCAGATTAAGTTCCCGGCGGATACCAGGAACATGGACTGGGCGACGTGGACGTGCGTGGCGGGGTGGCCGGTGCAAGGGATCCTGCCGCGGTACTCCATGGGCACCGACGTGACCACCTGCGACCGAAGCCACACCAGGACGGTCGTCGCGAGCGGCGACCAGTTCGGTATGCTGAACATGTATCAGTACCCAGCGCATAAGGGCTGCGCGGGTCGAACCTTCGGCGCGCATTCGGCCAAGGTGACGCAGGTGAGGTTCATGTTCGACGACACCTACCTCGTCACGGTGGGCGCGGATATGACCTTGTGTCAGTGGCGCATCGTGCTGTGAAGCGACACGGGTGACAACGAACGTGTAGACTACTACGAATTAGTTAGCGAACGATTTGTGACACGACGTCATATTGATGAACGTTCTAGTGTGTGCGTATGAATCCCCCCTCCCAGTCCCGGTGTTAGTTTGCGGTTCCGTTTCTCATCTCGGTGAGAGCCTCGCGCCTGGACAGTCCCCGAGTTATCCTCCGGTCGTCCCCGACGGTCATCTCCATCTTCCCCAGCGCGGCTACCACGTTCTCGGCATCGTTCTCGTTGCCGTTCTTCGAACGCTTCAACCTCGCCGCGGCTGGCGACGGCGTGAACCCGTTGACCGATCCGTTCTCCTTGTTTGCCATCGCCAGGAACCTGGGCTGCGCCGTCGGCGTGACGGTGGCGGGAATCGGCGCAGCCTTCTTCACCGAGCTCACCAGCTGCGACAGGAGCATCGGCCGCTCTGCACCGACCGGCGTGCCCGCCGCCGCGAGGCCCGGCCCGCGCTTCCCCGCGGCGATCTTCTCGACGCTCGATTTGAACTTGGCAAAGTCAATCTTGGTCGCGGATTCCGTCATCCACTGGATCCTCGTCTGCGGCGACGCCGCCGACATCTCCTCGCCGACCAAATCCTCCAGCGCGGTCGCCGCGTCCCCACTCAGGTCATCCGGCCGCATACCCCGCTTCCACGCCTCCCTCGCCAACGCAGCTGCGCGGGTCCGCTCGTACTTGAGCTCATCCTCGAGTTCCTCCACGTGGAGCTTGTACGCCTCGTCGGCGGCGGCGTTTGCCCGGGAGTTGGTCTCGTGCTGGCTCTTCATCGCCGCGGCGAATTCATCGCGAACCTTGAGCGCGTCCGCGGCTGTCTCCTCGGCGATGGACTGCGCCGCCCTCGCGCGCTCGCACTGATCGAGCAAGGTTTTGTTCTTGTCGGACGCGACGCCGAGGTCCTCTTGGAGCCGTTTGATCTTGGACCGCTTATCCTCCAAATTCTCGCGGAGCTGATTGGTTTCCATCTCCAGCATGATGGAGTGCCCGTCGCCCTCACCCTTCATGGACTCGAGTTCCTCGTGATGCGCCTTTTTCATCGCGGCTGTCCGTGCGTCCACGTTTCCGAGCTTCTCCTCCCTGTCCCTGAGCACCTCCTTTAACGCCTTGACCTCGGCGGTGAGCTGCGAGAGCTTCAGATCCCGGGACGCCACCGTCTTGTGCAGCGCGACGATTTTCTTCTCCGCGTCGGCAACCGCCACCTGCATCTCGCCCAAGAAGAAGAGGCTCTCCTTCTCGGTGTCGTCAGCCTTGGACTTGTAGTCCGCAGCCTCGGCTTTGGCGGTGGTGATCATCTCGTCCGCGGCGGCGAGTTCATCCTCGAGGTGCGCGATCTTCGCCGCCGCCTCGGCGGTTATGCCCCCCGCGTCCGTCACCTCGGACCTGAGCGACACAACCGCGGCGTTCAGCCGGTCCACCTCCGCGGCGCCAGCCTCCGCGGCGGACTCCGCGGCGTGTAGCCTGCCCTCAAGCTCGCGCGTGGCGTGCGCGGCGGCGTCCTCGCGCTCAGCCTGGAGCTTCGCGGCCACCTCGAGTCGCTCCTCCTTATCGCGGCGCTCGACTCGCAGTTGGCGCTCGGCGTCGACGAGCCTTTGTTCGAGCTCGAGGGATCGATCCTCCGCCGCCTTGAGAGCAGCGCGCGCCTCTTCCACGCGGACGTTAGCGGATGCGACGTTGGTCTTGGCGACGTGGACCTCGCCCTCGAGCCGCAGCCTCAACTGGCGGTCCACGTCGGACGAAACCTGCGAGCGCCGCGCGGACTCGAGTTCCCCGGTGAGCCGGGCAACCTCCTCGAGGGAAGCCTTGAGTTGCGATTCAACCAACGCCACCCTCGCCTCCGCGGCGGATTGGACTTCCCCTACCCGCGCCTCCGCCTCCTCCACCTGGTGCCCGAGCTCGGTTCGCATCTGGAGCATCTGCCCCTCGAGTTCCGCGCGGGTTTCGATCACCTGCGCGTTTGCGTTTTCAACCGCCTCGTCGGCGGCGGCGGCGAGACCCGCGAGCTTCGTCCGTTCAAACTCCGCCGCTCGCTCCGCCGCCGACGCCTTCTCCACCAGCGACTGCGCCTGCGCCTCCTTGCTAGAGACGGTCGCCTGTAGAGCCTCCGCGCGGGACAGCGCGGCGGCGCGTTCCTGCTGCGCGAGGTGAAGCCTGTGAACGTTTTCGTCCCGGTTGGACGCGAGCGATTGCTCCAGCGTCCGCCTCGCGTTCTCGGCGTTTTCAAACATCTGGTGGTACTGGTCCCGTTCCTTCTTCACCGCGGAGGCCATGCCAGCTTTCGTGGAGACCTCCCTGAGCTGCTCGTTCATGTTGCGCACCGTCTCTTCGCGCTCCGCCAGCGACATCTCGAGCCGCGCCACCGCCCGCGTCTGGCGCTTCTCCGCGGACATCGCCGCCATGAGCTGATCCGTCACCGTCCTGAGCTGAGCGTCCCGGGAGTCGAGCTCCTTCTCCATCGCGTTCAACACGTTCTGCGCCGCGTCCGCGCGCTGCTTCAGCGGGGACAGCGCGTTGGACTTTGCGAAAACCTCGCTCTGGAGCTTGGCGCATTCAGCCTCGCGCGCCGCGAGTTTGCCCTCGGCGTCGGACACGGCTACGTCTCTCTCCTCGAGCTGAAACTTCAAAGTCTCAATCTCACGCTCCGCAGCCTTGACCTGCGCCTCGTTCTCGGACTTGAGGTGGAGGATGAGCGCCTCTTTGTTCCGCGCGTTTTCCTCCTCGGACGGCCGGGGGGGTGACCCCGCGTCCTTCTCGGCGCGCATCCGCTCCTGTTCCGCCCGTAGCTCGTCGAGGTTATTTTGCAGCGAGAGGGCGTACTCGGCGGCTTGGTCGAGCTCAGCCTCCTTCTGCTCGAGCATGGCGTCGCCGTCACGTAGCAGTTGGTCCCTCTCCTCGATACCCGCGCGGATCTCGTCCGCGGCGGCGGTCGCCTCCACCAGCCTCTCCTCCAGGGTGGAAATCTCCTCGGCTCGGGTGGAAACGATTCGCTCGAGCCCCGCCTTTTCCTCCTTTGCCATCTCGTACAACTCCTCAGCCTTGCGCCGCTCACTTCGCTCAACCTCGAGGCAAGCCTCCAGCTCCTCCTGCATCATCTCCACCTCGTCGCGTCGCGCGGTCACCTCGGACTCCCACTTGGCGGCGGCGGCGCGGGCGTCCGAGGCGTCCCGCTCCGCCGCCTGTTTCGCCGCCACGAGTTCGATCAAGCGCTCCTGGCTCTGCCTCGCCACGCTCTCCGCCTGGCGCAGGTCCTCCATGACGTCCTGGCCGCCGCCGTAGACGGATGACCTCCGGCCGCCGCCGAGGGAGACGCGTCCGACGCTGCTGCCGAGCGAGTCGCGGCCCATGATGTCGCCGCCGGATTGCATGTGGTGAATCTGGTGCTGCTTCTGCGCGAGTTCCTTGGCGCACTTTTCGAGCTCGAGTTGCGTCCGCGCGAGCTTGTCATCCTTGCTCGATTTGGCCCGCTCGGCGTCCTCCCTGCACTTCTCCGCGCGCTCGAGCTCGGCGCTGAGCTGCTGCAGCATACCCGCCTGCGCCTCGATCGTAAACTCCTTCTCCTCGACGGCGGCGAGTTTCTCGAGCCTGGCCGACTCGAGCGCCGCGCGCGCCGCCGCCCCCTTCACCTTTTCGCGCTCGAGCTCCGCTCTCCGCGTCTCCGCCTCTGTCTCCAAATCCCCCATCTTGACACCTAGGAGCGCCAGGTTGGACTGCATCTGTGTACGCTCTTCATTCATCGTAGCCATCTGAGCCGCGAGGAGCTTCTCCCTTCGCTCCGCCTCGTTCTTCTCCGCCAACGCGACGGACCGCGGGGACGGACCGGTTTGTGTTTGTTGCTTCTCCCGCGATTGTTGTGGCCGCACCGGCTGCGTTCCTCCCGAGGCTGATCGGTGGAGTGACGCCCTGGCCGCGGCGACGGTCTTCGCGCGGCTCACGCCGCTCCTGGGCGTGGACATCACCGGCGGGCTGGAGTACTGCGGCGCGTTCATCCAGGACGTGGCCGACATCTTGACCGCCCCGGGAGCGCCGGATCGTACGACGTT
>NZJA01000003.1 GCA_002691835.1 Planctomycetota bacterium | reverse complement strand
GATGAAAGAGTTCGAAAAGGAACTCGCCATCCTCAAGGGCCGTGTTGACGGTTTGGAAGCTCGCGTAGGCGAACTGGAAGCCACTCAGTTCTCCACCACCACCAAGCTTTCTGGATTGGCAACGTTTGTTGTTGGTGCAAATAATTTTTCCGGAACCAAATCAAAAGCCGATCCAGCAAATAGAGATTTTGGTGCCACTACCTTTAACTATGACCTTCAGTTAAGCCTTGAAACCAGTTTCACTGGCAAGGATTTGCTGTTGACAGTCTTGAGGTCAGGCAATTTTGGTGATAACTCTGTATTCGGTGGCAATCCAAACGGCTTGTCAACGTTAGAAACAGCATTTCAGGAGGATTCTGGTGCTAATTCTGTAGGTATTGACAAACTCTTTTATCAGTTCCCTGTCGGTAACTCACTGACTTTCACGCTAGGTGCTCGTGTTGGTCAGGAAGACATGCTTGCCGTTTGGCCTAGTGCATATCCAAGTGACCCAATTTTGGATGTAACCACGCTGAATGGTGCACCAGCTGCTTACAACAAAAACCTGGGTGCAGGAGCTGGTGTTAGTTGGGCTACTGACAACGGTTTCAGTGTCTCTGCGAATTATGTTGCTGCACAAGGCTCTAATTCAGACCCTAATGCTGGTGGCATAGGAACAGAATTTTCTGAAGCTTCAGGAACTGTACAACTTGCGTTTGAATCAGAAAACTGGAATATCGCCGCTATTTGGTCGGGCGTTCAAAGCCCATCTGAATTGGTCGGTGGATTCGGCACTACCTTTGCTGCCGATAATTACTTCTCTGGCAGTAAAGCCTTTATGAATGCTTGGGGCATTGGTGGTTCTTGGCAGCCACAAGACAGTGGTTGGATACCATCGATCTCTGCAGGTTATGGTTACAACTCTCTCTACGCTAAGAATGATGGAGATGTCAGGGCAAGTCAGTCATGGAATCTTGGCCTGGAATGGAGTGACGTTTTCTTGAAGGGTAACAATGCAGGTATGGCTGTCGGACAGCCTGTTTTCGCAACAGATTTGAAGGGTGATGAAGTTCCTGCAGATGGTAATTACGTCTGGGAATGGTGGTATCAATTCCAGGTTACCGACAACATTAGTGTTACACCCGCATTGTTCTATTTGAGTCGTCCTGAAGGTCAGAATACTGATCTAAATGGTGGCGATGATACTTTGAGTCAGCTTGGTGGATTGGTGAAAACAACCTTTAACTTTTAAACTACGTCCTTCGTTCTTTCTTGTTTAATGTCCTCTCATGTCTTTGTTACCCTCAAGCCTTCGTCCTAAATCTCTCTGGTCTGTTTCAGGAACTCTGCTGCTTATGGCGGCTCTTGTCTCCTGTGGCACTGCACAAAAAACAGATCCTAAGAGCGATCAATCAAAGCTAAACGTTGTTACAACGTTTTTGCCAATCACTCTGTTTACGGAAGCGGTCGCCGGTGAGTGTGCGACTGTCACGGCCCTGATTCCACCCAACCTTGGCCCCCACGATTTTCAGGCCACTCCTTCTGACATTGCTGCCCTGAGTAAGGCTTCAGTCTTGGTTAAGAATGGTTTGGGTATGGAATATTTCCTCGACAAGCTGACCGATTCAGCCGAAAACGACTCGCTTCAGGTGATTGACACCAGTCGCGGTGTTGCTGTGATTGAGTCGGATGAGGACGAGGGTGGTGACCACGACCATGACCATGATCACGATCATGGTGAGGTTAATCCCCACATTTGGTTGGATCCACTCCGCGCTGTCCAACAGGTCGAAAACATCCGTGACGGTTTGGTCAAGGCTGATCCAGATTGTGCTGACGGCTATACCCAACGGGCGTCTGCATACAGCGATCAGCTGAAGGAGTTGAATACAACCTTTGCCACTCAGCTCAAGCCTTTCAGTGGTAAGACCTTCATCGCCTTCCATGACTTCGCACCCTATTTCGCAGAGCGTTATGACCTCAAAGCTGAGTTTGTCGTTGACGTTCCCGAGATGAACCCCACTCCCGCGGATCTCCAACGCGTGTCCAACAGAGTGGAGCAGACCCAACTCAAGGCTCTGCTAAGTGAACCCCAGGAAGGTGATCGCTCTTTTAACGCCGTAGCAGAGGATCTTGGTGTCAACGTCGTGACCTTTGACCCATTGGAGACTGGTTCGGAAGAAGCGTCGAAACAACCCGACACTTACTTTAAAGTGATGAAGAGCAACGTGGCCTCCCTCATCAAGGCCTTCGGCGGCTAGTGATGAGCGTGAAAGAAGCAGTCCTAACGGTTCATGATCTCAGTGTCGAACGTCGTGGACGTTTGGCAGTAGAAGGCGTTTCCTTCGCCCTTCCCGCAGAAAGTGACACGGCCCTCGTTGGTCCTAATGGAGCAGGAAAGAGCACTCTTGTCTCTGCTTTGTTAGGGCTGCTTCCTCACGCATCTGGTCGAGTTGAGTTGTTGGGTCAACCCCTTGATGCGCATGGTTGTTTACCGCGTTCTGTGCGTGCGCAGATCGCCTACGTACCCCAAAACCTTGTGGTTCAAGGTTTATTGCCTCTCACCGTTTCTGAGTTTGTTGGGTTCGGATTTGATTTGCCGGGGCCACGCCTGCCCTGGAGATCAGGGAAGCAGAGAAAGGATGCCGTGTTGACGGCCCTAGAGCGAACTCAAACCTGTGATCTACGTCATCGCCTGTTGACTGAACTTTCAGGTGGTCAGTTGAAGCGGGTGTTGCTGGCTTTTTGCCTGGTTCGTCCTCGTCGATTGCTGGTGCTTGATGAAGCGCAAGCAGGTTTAGATGTTCATTCCATTGAGCAGTTTCAACAGCAACTCCTGGAACTACGTCGTCAGGAAGGCTGGACTGTTTTGCAGGTGTCTCACGATCTTGAGATGGTCCGCCGAAGCAGCGATCAGGTGCTGTGCTTAAACCGAAGTCTGCGCTGCAGTGGTAGTCCTGAGGCAACCCTCAGTGAGGAGCGTGTGGGTGAGCTTTATGGACTGAACATGGTCTCTCAGCGCCATCAGCCCCATGGCTGAAGCAGATTTTTTAAGCCTCCTGTCTGAGCCGTTCATGCAACGCGCCTTACTTGGCGGCATGCTCACCGGAGCCCTTGGCGGTGTACTTGGCAGCTTTGCTGTTCTGAGGCAGCTGTCTTTTTTCAGCGATGCTTTAGGCCATTCATCCCTGTTAGGAATCACCTTAGGCATTTTGCTCGGGGTGAATCCCACCCTTGTTTTGATTCCTTTTGCTGTTCTGTTCGCACTGCTTGTTAGTCAGTTGGTTGAGCGCAGCGCTCTTCCCACGGATGCGCTGCTCAACATTGTTTATTCAAGTTCACTTGCAATAGCAATCTTGATGCTTAGCCGTGTAGAAACCTATCGAGGAGGAATTCAACAGCTTTTGTTCGGGGATATCCTCGGAATAAGTCGGCTTGATGTTATTGTTATTGCCGGTTTTCTGGTTGCAAGTGTTATCTATCTTGGCCTAAGTATGCGGGCTCAGGTGTTGCTTACTCTCAATCAAGACTTAGCGGGTGCGATGGGAGTTCGGACGCGTTGGCATGGTTTGGCATTTATCATTCTTTTGGCTGTTGTTGTTGCAATATCAATAAAAGCCGTAGGCGTTTTGTTGATTTCAGCTTTTGTTGTGATTCCTGCTTGTGCAGGTCGATTGCTTAGTCGAAGTTTTCCTATTTATGTGATCATCTCATCTGTCATTGGTGGTGGGTGCGCATTGCTAGGACTTTTGTTTTCAGGCTTGTCAAATCTTCCTTCAGGGCCTTCAGTCGTGATGGTTCAGTTTCTAGGGTTTTTGCTTGCGATGTTACTTAATAGCCGAACACGTTCCAAGCTTGAACCCATTTGAGGTTTGTTCGTTATTTGGTTTTTAATTGCTTTGAAGGGGGCTCCCAGATCTGGTTGGATCAACTCTGCTCTGTTTTGAATCCGATTGAGCGCTCCGCCGGTATGGATAGGCAGTGATTCAACTCTCACTTTGAAACAACGTGCTCTGGCCATCACACTGTTGGGAGCTGCCTTTGTTCCTATCGCCGCAACTCTGGCCCCACTTCCAGAAACACCTGTGGCACTTTCGCTCTTAAAACCAGCAAAAGCAGCAAGTCCCCTCGCCACCTCTCTCCAGGGAAAACCGGTGATGGTTGAGGTTTATGCAACCTGGTGCAGCGCTTGCCAGAAAATTAAGCCTGTCATGAACTCCCTACGCCAACAAGAAGGCAACTCAGTGCATTGGGTGAGATTCGATGTCTCTAATTCCACCGCTGCTCAGACTTCTGCTGCACGAGCAGAGAAACTCGGCTTAGGGCAATTCTTTATGCGCAATAGGAGTCAAACCAGTCTGGTCAGCATCTTCAATCCAGAAACCGGCGAAGCAGTTAAAACGTTTCGTGCGCAGACCAAGCTTGATCCTTATCTCCAGGCCATCAAGAAAACTCGCTTCATGCTTGGTCGCTGAAGAGACATGGCAACTTCCACTAGACATCTCTGGACATCACGCCGCGCTCAGTTCTTGGTTCTCGCCTTGATCGCAGCGGTTGTTGTCATTTCTGCAGCGCAGCTTGAGTCAGCCGTTCTGTTAATCAGTCAGAGCTATGCAGATTGGCTCACACGTTGGACTGGGCAAAATGCCTGGGCTGTATTCGGGTTGCCAGCACTGGCCTTCGGAGGCGGACTGATTGCCAGCGTGTCTCCTTGTGTGCTTGCGTTGCTTCCCGTACAGCTCTCTTATCTGGGGGCTCAAAAGCAGCAACGCCCAAACCCTGGCAAGGTGATCCAGTTCAGCTTTGGCGTGGTGACGGCCTACAGCATTCTTGGCTTGTTCACCTCATTGGCAGGAGCACTGATCATTGATCACCGAGGTGGATTGTTCGTCACTGCAGGTGTCATCGTGATTGCCATGGCTTTGCAGTTGAAAGGTTGGGGCCCCCGGTTCCCCTGGCATCGCCTCAATGTTGGAGGCATTGCAGTGCCGAGATGGATCCACAGGGTTGTGGCAGGCCCTTTCTTGATTGGATTCACCTTCGCTTTGGTCACATCTCCCTGTGCAAGCCCGGTGCTTGCCGCCGTACTCAGTGCAGCTGCAGCCACAAGCACGCCACCGTTGGCAGTTCTATCAATGGTTTTGTATTCCATTGGATACAGCATGGTGATCTTGCTAGCAGGATTAGGTGTTGAACTCGGTGGTCTGCGCCGCGCCCTGCTCAAACGTGGGGAGCAGATCACGGGAATTAGTGCCATGGTTCTGCTGACATTTGGTGGGATCTACCTCTGGACTGGGGTCCAGGATCTGGTGCTGCAGGGTCACACGTGAGCTCTCATGAAGCCATCAGTCCTGAGGAGCTAGCCCTCCTCTACGACGAACATTCAGCTGCTGTGCATCGGCTCGCCTTCAGCCTTCTCTCACAGCGACAGGAGGCTGAAGATCTCACTCACGATGTTTTCGTACGCTTACAACGTGGGGGCTTCGATTCGAATCGTGGGGAAATCCGTCAGTACCTTTTGCTCCTGACCCGATCGATGGGCCTCAACAGAATTAACAAACATCGCAATCGCCGACGAATTCTCGAACGATTTCGTCCAGCTCACTGTCAGCAGGATCCAATTGATCTCCAGGCCGTTGATTCCCGATTCCAACTTGAACGGGCCCTGGCTCAGCTCTCATCGCGTGAACAACAGATCCTGGCCTTGAATTATCAGCAAGACATCAGTCAAAGCAACATTGCAGCATCGCTACAACTGCCACTGGGAACGGTCAAGACGATCAGTCGTCGGGCATTGCTCAAACTCCGTCATGCACTTTCATCACAAGAGGAAAACTAACAATGACTTCGCGTTCTCAAATCCACGATGAATTCAGCAAACGGGATGAACTGTTAGCCGGGAAGGTGCTGGGCAACCTCAGTCCCGAAGAGCAAACAGCTTTGGCGACTGAACCATTGTCTCAAGAAGAGCAAACTCTTCTTGAGAACCTGCAAACAACCCACAGCCGAATCGAGAATCATTCTGCACCGCCACTTTCTGATGCAGTCAGAGAGAGAGTTCTGAATTCGTCGATTAAAAAAAGCACCTCCAACCCCCAGAACTGGTTGATTGGAGCCTTACTTCTGATCCTCGCGATTACTGGCGTTGAGCTTTATCAATCCAAACTGCAGATCGCTTCTGTGAGAAGAGAAACGTCCCCCATCTCTCTTCACCCTGGTGATCAAAGGGTGGAGCTGCATGCCACGACACTAGGAAAGATGCAAAGCGCACATGGTGAGGTTCTCATTCGTCCTGGACAGGCAAGCAACCTCCTCACCTTGAATCGACTGCCGCAGGCTCCTGAAGGAAGGCTTTACCGCCTCTGGGCTGTGACGCCAGACGGGGTTAAAGGCTGCGTTCACTTTCTGCCGGATCAGGCAGGCAATGTGGTGATGACCATTCCACCGCAACCCACCGGATCAGCAACAAAACTGCTGATCAGCCTCGACCCCCTTTCATCTCGTGAAAAGTCGGATGCTCAACCAGAAGAACTCGTGCTGACCGGCGCCATCTAAAAATTCTGATCAATCATCATCAACCCCAGTCGCACAACAATCAGCTCGAAGTCCTGTGTGGCTTCAGCGACCACGAAGGCAAGTGTTGCTCGGCCGGGTTGATTCCCCTTGTAGCCAATGATTCCAATGGCAGCGTCTACGAGTCGTCATCCAGCTCATGCCCTGCCTTGCTCACGTTCAAACCGCACCAGCTGCATGATCGTGAGCAGCCCAACACCAAGGCCATTCTCAAAAAGAAGCCTCAGTTCATCGCGATCGAATCTTTGTCTCGATACCGAATAGCGACCTATCTCATGGCCTATCGCTAAGACCACGATCAGACTCAACAAGTGATCCTCATGTCGGCTTGATGACTCCTTCTGTCGTGACTTATGCCTTGGATCGTTTAGCAGATCTCGGTATCGGCCATGTGTTTGGTGTACCGGGTGACTATGCCTTTCCAATCAATGATGCGGTGGAGGTGCATCGCCGCCTGAGCTGGGTGCCCTCAGCCAATGAGCTGAATGCGGCTTACGCCGCTGATGGTTATGCCCGCCGCCGAGGCGCTGCCATCGTCTGCACCACCTATGGAGTGGGCGAACTGAGTGCTCTGAATGGCCTGATGGGATCAATGGCTGAACGTCTACCCGTGTTTCATCTGGTAGGCACTCCCAGTCTTCGGATCGTGCGACAAGGGCTCATCTGTCATCACACCCTCGGCGATCGAAACTATGACCGCTTTGAGGCCATCTCTGCTTCTGCAAGTTGTGTCAGCGCCAGGCTCACGCCCGAAAACGCCGTCATCGAATTGGAGCGGGTGATTGATAAAGCTCTGGAGGAATCCAGGCCTGCGTATCTCACCTTTCCGATGGATCTGGCTCTCATGCCGATCACTGGTACGCCGATCCAGGGTTCTCCTCTTGGTGTAATCGATCAACACGACAGTGTTGCAGCGGAACTTGAGGCTGTCCTTGATCTCCTGGAGGCACGCATTGCCTCAGCTTCACGTCCAGTTGTGCTCCCCACCATCACCCTGAAGCGTTTCGGTCTAGTGAATGCATTCGAGGAATTTCTCAAGGCCTCCGGTCTGGCTTATGCCACGACCCCCATGGACAAGGCACTACTCAGTGAGCAACACCCCGCTTTCCTCGGGATGTACAACGGCGGTCGGTCAACCCCAGCTGCCCTGCAAAGCGTGGTGGAAGATGCCGATCTGGTGGTCGATCTAGGGGGGCTTGTTTTGGAGGACCTGAACACTGGCCTCTGGAGTGGGTCACTCGATCCCAACCGGATCGTTGCTTTGCATGCCGATTGGGTCCAAGCCGGACATCAGGTGTTCACGAGTGTCAGCATCAGTGATGTCTTGGCAGGACTAACGAGACGCTTTCAGTCCTCGTCGAACCGTCTCTCTTACTGGGGAGAGCATCGACCCGTACAGCCCGCTCCCATGCTTCCCCGTGTTGGAGCGCCAGATCAACCCACCGATTCAGCAAGCTTTTACCCCCGCTTGCAGCAATTCCTGCGCCCCAACGACCTGTTGTTATCCGAGACCGGCACATGCCTGTTGAAACTCAACGCCATCCGGCTACCGGACGGCGTGACAATGGAAAGTCAAACCCTCTGGGGATCGATCGGATGGGGCACACCGGCAGCTCTTGGATGCGCTTTAGCTGAACCCGAGCGTCGGGTCGTTTTGGTCACCGGTGATGGCGCCCACCAGCTCACGGTGCAGGAAATCGGGGTGATGGGCTTTACAGGGGTAAATCCAGTGGTGATCGTTCTGAATAATGGCCTCCATGGGATCGAGGCGTTGATCAGTGAAACGGGACATGCCTACAACGATTTGCCGCCTTGGCGCTACGCAAACATTCCTGCTGCCCTTGGCTGCAAGGGTTGGTGGTGTGGACGGGCTGGAACCGTTGCGGAACTTGAGCAAGCATTCTCCGCAATCAGCGCTCATCAAGGTGCTGCTTACCTCGAAGTGCTCATTCCTGCTGAAGAGAGCCAGCCCCTAGCCGAGGAGGTCATTGAAATCTTTCACCAGACGACGACTCCTAAATCGGCGTTACCTGACTAAAGGCTCTCCTATGGCAATGTTCAACGGATTAGCTGTGCCGGGTCGATACAGAGCATTGATTCCTCTCGCGAATGGCAGCGATGATGATCGTGCTGGGAGCTCCCTTTGACCGTTGCCAGCTAGTACGAACTCAAGGGATTGTTCTTCGATCATCAGAACACCATTGTTGACATCTGTTGCTACCACCTGCATTGATAACGTCTGCTCAAGCTGTGTCGTATTGGCTGCTTCCCGGCGGGAAGGATCAGGCGGCATTGGATCAACTTTCTGCGCTGGCCTGTCAGTCGGTCATGGCTTGCACATTGCCTCCGCATATCACGCTCTACAGCGAGCCTCTTGATGGCGCTCCTGATGCCAGCCAAGAGCAAGTGATCGATCGACTTCAGAAGCTCGCCGATTGCCGTCAACCTGTGCAGCTTTGGCCTAAAGCGATTGAAGCCACTCGGATTTATACGCAGAGTCTTGTTCTTCGCTTCAACACTGGAGCCAGGGCCGAACTGTTCCCTTGGTTCATCCAGCTACGTCAACGCTCAGCGTCTGATTGCGGATACCGGCTTGATCCGCATCTGAGCTTGCTGTATTGCCAAGACACTCTTGAGCAAAGGCAGGAGCTAGCTCAGCGACTTCCACTTCCAGAAGGTCCACTGTTGTTTCAGCGGATCAGCGCAGTCACTCATCCGCTTACGATCAACGGCCCCGCCGATATCGCTGCATGCTTCACCATTCACACCTGTTCTTTGTCTTGATCCCGTAATTGAGAGGTTCAACCAAGAAGTTCCTTTTTTAAATGTGCAATACGTGTCAATAATTCAGCTCTCTTTTGTTGCTTTAATAGGTTAGAAGTCACAAATCGAACCAAAGCCACAAGCCCTATAAGCTCTGCAATACTCCCAAGCACACCACCAAAAAGAGGTAGTTGATTCATTGAGTGCAATAGATTAATCGTCATTAAAAGTGCCAAACCAAGCAGGATCGCTCCGAAAATGGAGAGAAATACTGGATAGATGTGCCTAAATCCTTCAAGATTGAGTCCTCGTAACGACTCCATTCCTTGCTTGAGATACTCAAAGAGTTGAGAAACATTAGGTGGAGTCTCTTTGCTGTCTTCGTCTTGGGAAGAAACAACATCAATTTCACCAGCTTCTGGAGCAACAGCTATAACTGGTTCCGGAAGTGATTGAGGTTGTTCTGCTTCCTCTGAATTCAGCTCGATAGGCGAGACGTCATCTGGCTCTTTGAACGGCAATTCCTCTTGATTGGCTGAATTGTCTTTCTCCATCTCACCTATCAATAACATCTCCTTACTATGAGCCAATATGATACAAGAAGAATGTGGATTTAAGGAAACATTAAATCTAAACACAAATCTCATCGTAAAGTTTCTAAAATGCAACAATGCTCCATCTTCTAGGTAACAAATGTACATTTTTTAGAGTCAACACTGAAAAGGGGAATCATTGATGAGTCACTCTCAATCTGATGCCTTTATAAGTCACGGTGTGATTGCTATAGGCGAATCTCGCTATCCGCTATCGTTTGAGACAAGCATCAGTAATGGCTCTGCCTAGCAGTGATTTTTTAACCTGGCAGAACTTGTCTGTAACCCTTGTGTTCAAAGACGCGTAAGGGGGTTGCGAACAGATTGCTCAGCTTGTGATCCAGCAGTAATTGCCTAGGAGTTCCATCCCCACAGAGTCTTCCATGCTTAACGAACAAAATTCTGCTCATTTCTGGAATGATGGTGTCGATGCGATGCGTGATGACAAGCAGAGTGGTGCCTTGATGGCATAGTTTCCGCATGGTATCCAGGAGTTGATGGCATGCCTTGAGATCGAGAGCTCTACAAGGTTCATCAAGAACCAAGACCTTGGGGTCGTGCACGAGTGCTCTTGCAATCATCAACCGACGACGTTGGCCATCTGATAATTCTCCAAAAGGTTGCTCCGCAAAAGTATCAAGATTCAATTGTGCCAGAAGTGATTCGCTTTGTTCTAGCTGTTTCGAATTAGGGATCTGATCACGACCAAGTCTCGTAGATCCAAAAAAACCACTCAAAATTAATTCTTTTGCACGAATTTGTGGAGAAAATCGTGTCTCGAGATCACTGCTTGCAAGTCCAAGTGAGGAGCGTAGCTGCCAAATATTGATCGTGCTTTGACCAAACAGTTTAAAATGAGAATCTGGCTTCACTAATGGATAAAGGTTGCGATTGATGAGGTTGACTATCGTGCTTTTACCGGCGCCATTTGGTCCTAGTATCGTCGTTGATTCTCCAGTCCTTAGTTGTAAACATAGATCGTGAATCACTGGATGGCCACCTAGCCAGGCTTCTACGTGATTGGCATCAAACCATATATCGCCCATCGTTTCGATATGCTGCTTGCGCGAAGTCTAGCAATCAGCTTTATTGATCTTCACTATTGCATCCTGAATTTCAATACCAGTTGTTGTTATGACTGGACCCTTAACAATTTTGACAATCTCTTTGATCTGGTGTGTTGTGAGGGGTTATTCTTGGTGTCAACTCAACCAAACCTGTGCCGCTTGAAAGGTCCTACCGATTGATCAATTGACCAGAGGTTTGATGGATAGCATGCCTAGTGATCAGATTAGAAGTAATAACCTAGATTTGATTATGGCTGAATATTTAAGATTTAATTGGCAGCATGCAGCGTCTTTGCTTGTCAACCATTGGCCCCAGGATTGGCGTGATTTGATGACACGGATTTAGATTCCAACTTTGATGATGCAGGTGAATATAGTGTTGTACCAGCAATGAGTCTACGCTGCATTTATCGTCAGACTTCTAATTTATTGCTGGAGATCTTTCCATGAGATGCCGGAGGTCGTCACTTTGCATTTTTTGATAATCCTGATTGCTTTAATGATGTGTCTACCAAGCTCATGATGGAATTGTCATTTACGTTACATAAAGGGTGAAATTAATATGATCAATGTTTTTTGATGCTAAATGTCTCAGCCTGTTAATCCTTCCGCTTTGTGAAGCGTTCGGGTTGTGACTCCAGTTCAATCGCTGTTGGGAAAGGAATCACAATCTCTGCATCTGCCATGGCTCTGAGTAGCTTACGGTTGATTAGATCGATAGAGTCTTTGAACTGTGAATACGTCAGTCCTTGAGAAAAGGTATGGCATATGAAGTCGTAGCTGAATTCAGAGATGTCCATCAAACGGCAGGCTTTGAGTTCAAAGCCTGGGATGTCGTCAATGATACTTTGCACAATTCCCGGGATTGTGGATAGCTGCGTATCCGTTGTGGCGTAGGACACTGATACAACAAAATGAGACTTTTCAACTTGAACAATGAGTTGATTAAGCGCTAATGTTAGTGATTCAGTTAACTCGATGTATTCACGCCAGTTCGATACTTTGATGAGACCGATGCAGCGAAGGATTTGCTCACCTCCTGCTTGTAGCTCAACAGTGAGACATGGATGACTGACATCAACGCGGTTGTTGGCATAGGTTCTTGACAACAACAGCAAATCCGAGATTTGATCTGGACTGAATGGTGATTGACCTTCAAGATCAAGCTTCAATTCCAGTCCTTGCATCATCGAAGTGCTTGACTTGAGATGATTCCTAGAGAGATTGTTCACAACGCAGTCTTCAGCAACTGCATTCGGAATGGTGATGATTCCTGTTGCTGTTTCAATCTCTACAGAACGCAAACCAATTTTTGTGATGAAGCCTTGATCATCTCCTAGTTCGCAGAATTCGCCTACGCGTAAGGGCCGATCGGTCTGTAGTGACAGACCAGCAAATAAGTTGCCAAGCAACTTGGATGCGCCTAGGCCAATCGCTAAACCAGGGACTGTAGATAGGGCTAGAACAACGGATGGAGATAGACCCAGTTGGAGTAACATTCGGTAGATCAATGCAATGGCGACAACACCGGAAAGCACGCGGCAAATGGGCATGATGCGATTGCTGGTTCTTGATAATTCCCAGACCTCCTGAGTCCCAGACATTCGAACTAGTGTTTCTGATGTTGATCGTCCAAATGCTTCAAAAAAGAGGAAAACCAGAATCACGAGGAAGCTGAAATAAGTAACTTCAAATATGATTGTGAATACGATTAAGGGTAAACCTGTGAAGTTAAGATATTCGTCAATGAAGATTTCGGTTAGTTTTGCCAGTGGAACCAATGGAAGCATGAGCGCTGTTCTTTTCCAGGCAAGGGAATCCAACAGCCAAGCCCTGGATGGATCCTCTGATTTCTTCTGGTAGGTTTGAATTAACTGATGAAAGAGTATTGCTGTAATCAATGCAAAGATACTCACTGCAAAAGCAGCTAAAACGACTTGGAATAGCGTTTCGCCAAATAGGATTTCTGTTTCAATCAAACTTCGGAACTTACTGGGTAAAATTAAATACCACTTGGGTGGAAAGAGGTGTCCGGGTGTATGGATGAAGTCTTCATAAAATGTATTCGTAGAAAATTTTTGGTTCTCTTCAATTGTGGCTTGCCCCTGTGCCTGCTCGTAGATGTTTGATGCATTGGCAACCGTTGAAGCTGAGAAGTAAAAATTGTTATTGGTTTGATTTTCAGGAATCTGACTGCTTAGCTCAATCGATGAACCAGGCAGCGTCCATGATTGTGTTTGCTTGGATCGATTCTCATTCAGCTCCTTCATTCCCTTGGCATCTGGAATATTGATGATTTGGCGACTGTTGTTGAAAATAAAATCAAGGGCCTGTTTCAGTTGAATGGCTGCTTCATCTTTAAGGTAGGAGCGCACACCTAGGGGAAACGACGACCCATCTAAGGCAGAAACAGCTGCATCAAATAAATCTTCTGCCTCTGCCATCTCGAGCAGTGTTTGACGATTCCAGAACAGACCTGGATCATTCAAATGGTTGGCTGTGACCTCATCAATGAGAATCCCCACATCAGCCATAACGGCATAGAAGTTTAGTAATGTGTCCCTTGGGGTATCGCCAACGACCTGACCTAGAGGAGTGTGTAGCCAGAGATCGGCTCTTTGTACGAGCTCTGGATAAAAAGGTTGATTATCCAGTGGAATCACTGGGAGAGAACTCTCATGTCTGAGATTCAGTGGTTGGTGGCCACTGCTTGTCGACACTGCTAGGGATGGCAGACCAGACACAATCAAGACGCAGCAGAGACCAGCTAAAAAAGAAAACACCAGATTGTTCCTTCTCAAGGCCGGTTAACGCAGACGCAGTCTCAGCATATTGAGCATTCCTCTTTAGGTCTAGAAGCCCCACTCTCTTTTGAGTTCTATCCGTGCACGAATTTCATCCAATGTGTGACATTGAAGGCTCAACAGCTTTCGGGGATTTTTCAACTTTGAACGCATGTTTCCGAGCTGCTCATGGGCGTCGGTTGTGTTTTCACACCCCTCATCTGGCAG
>NZJA01000002.1 GCA_002691835.1 Planctomycetota bacterium | reverse complement strand
TGAAGCGGGGATACAGGGAGGCCGAGGAGGCCGGGCTGAGCGGTAAAGATACCAAGCCGTACGACCCGGCGACGGTGGACGCGGAGACGGAGTATCGCACCAAATCCGGGCGGGCGCGGCTGGAGACCAAATTCATCAATCCACGGGCGCTCAACTCCACAGCGGACACGGGCCGGCTACGAAGGCTAGGCAGGACGCTGTACCTAGACGGCGAGCCGTGGCTGATGCGCGCGCTGTGTTACTCGCCGATACCCGTCGGATGGGACCCGGATTGGTTCGAGCCTTACGGAGACTTTTTCACGTCTGAGTTTGCGGGGATATACGAACGCGATATTCCGTTGATGGCCGCCGCGGGGGTGAACACCCTACGGGTGTACACCCTCAAGCACTCGCACAGGCACACGCACTTCTTCGATTTGTGTCACAGGTACGGTATCGCCGTCGTGGTTGGGTACGGGTTCGATGACGGGACCAAGTCAATGTTGGATACGCCTCGATCGATTGAGGAGAGCAAGGGTAAGATTAAGAGTCTCATTCGCGCGGCGAGGCACCCGGCGGTCGTGGCTTGGATCGTCGGTAACGAGCTCAACGGACCTTGGAACCTCTTCGCCTGCGACAAGGACCTCGCGGAGAACTTCGGGATCGGCAAGTGCCAGTTTGGTAACTCCGTGGAGAAGCTCATGAGGGCGATCGACGATTTGTGCGAGGCGGTGAAGGAAGAGGGCATCCTGTGCGGCACCGCCCTCGCGAACGTCAACCTCCCGGCGACTAAACAGCACCTCGTCGGGCAGGACACGTGGGGCGCGGCGGCATGGATCAAAGCCTCCGATCGGTACATGAAGCACCTGGACTTTTGGGGCGTGAACCTGTACACCCGCAGGTACTTTGCGCCCATGGGTCTGTTTCAGCGGTTTCACGCCGTGTCCGACAAGCCGCTGGTGATCACCGAGTACGGCGTGGACGCGTACAGCCTCAACCCGAAGCTGGAGGGTGCCAACGGGTACGACACGATGGGCGAGGAGGATGAGGTGTCGCAAGCTGATTGGCTGATGAGCATGGTGGAGGACTTAGAGAGGCACGCCACGACGTGCGCGGCGGGTTGCGGCGAACGGTTCATCAGCGGCGGCGCGATCATGTCGTGGGTGGACGAGTGGTGGAAGGGTAAGAGCGTGACGCCGGTTCCCACGACGGACCCGCGTGTACCGCCGGTGACGCGCGTGTGCCCGTCGCTGAAGGAGTACCTCCACTCGCCGTGCGGCTACGCGTCGCCGACGCAGCCGGACCTTTACGTCAACGAGGAGTGGTTCGGGTTGATGGCGGTCAAAAAGCGGTGCTCGATCAACAAGGTTGACTTACTCCGACCGCGAGCCGCGTACTTTGCGCTCAAGATGCTGTGGGCCGACGGGGGTAGCTGCACGCCGTTCATCGGCCAGCACCCACACGATGCGCCTTACGACCCCGTGGAGTATCCCGACTGCGGCCGCGCGATGAGCGCTCACGTGCGCAAGACGATGGAGACGTTCACGCGGGTCGAGGCTGACGCCTTTCACGGGCTGGACCTGGCACCCGGCGACGTCGTCCCGCCGTACGCCGGCTTTGAGAACTTCACCGCCGTGCTCCAACATCCCCCGGGGGTGATCAACCCGGTGGAGAGCTCGCTGCAGAGCGCGTTCATGACGTGCCACGCGATGGGCCAGATTCACAAGGTGAGCCCGCGGATGTGCCCGGCGCCTCCTAAGGTCGCGAGCGACGTGGTGGGTTACGTCACGGCGGAGTCGAACGGTTACGCGCAGCCCGGGGATACCAGCTGCCCGCAGCAGGAGCAGATCGACGCCATGAAGCTCGAAGTCGAGATTCACACCGTGCTCGTGGCGTTCGCCGTGTTGTACTTGGTGGTGGCGCTGATGATGAAGCGGAAGCAGCTCGGGCGGTGGTACAGGGACGCGATGGGGTCGCTGGCTCGAGCCGGTTTCCCCCTCGCAAAGTACCTGGTCACCGCGACGTCCCGGGATGAAGCCTCCGCGAAGCTCGCGGCGTCCGACATCCTCAGCGGCGAGCTTCGGCTGTGCCGCGCGGCGGAGGTCCAGCTGTGTCACGAACCGGCGGCTTCGTCGGATGCGGACGGCGACGGCCCGAGGCTCTCGCGACCCGGCCCGCCCCCCACGGGTGAATCCGAAATTGAAAAAGGGATAGAAGCGTGGCGAAGACGGATCCGGCCCATCGCCGATAACATCGGCGGCATGTTCGGGTTCCAGTCCAAGGCGTCCAACGCAGACGACCCGGACGCACCGGGAGCCACGCGCGAGCTCGTGGTGGACAAGATGGCCAAGAACCTGTGGAACATGACGCAACTGGGCGAGTCCCCACAAGCGGGCCAGGGCGTGGACTGCGCCAAGGGCCCGTCCGCGCGGTTCGCGGTGACGAAGCTTCACGAACGGACCTTCGCGGGGTACGAGCGGTGGCTGGAGCACACCGAGTTTCACGACCTGTCCCTGCGAGGTGCGCCGCCCACCCTCGGGTCCACGCACGTCGATCACGCCAACGACGACAAGGTGCTCGTCAACAACACGAAGCTGTGCCAGATTGTTCTCTTCGAGATGATCTACGTCGAAGCCGCGAACTGCCGGTTACTGCCGGAGATGCTGAGCTTCACGTACCACGTCGCGGCGTGTTCCGTCGTCGCGCCGTCACCGACGAGCGGCGGGGTACCCCTGGCGCTCAGCATGAACGCCGAGCTCTCCGTCCCGAGGTCACCCGGGGGGACCGCGACGGGCGGGGGACTACCCGAGGGTGATTTCGTCGAGAGCGTCGCGATTCCCTTCCACGGAGCCATCACCGAGTCCATGACGCTCACCAAACGGCTACACGCGCGCGTCGGCTACGATGACATCAACGAGGCGTTCTGGGACAAGGCGACGATGATGAAGATGCTTCGATCGGAGCCCACGTTCCACGGCGCGGCGTCGGCTTACGCCCGGTTTCGACACTTTTTGCGGGCGAAAGACGCCGCGAAGCACCACTCCGGCCGACTCGCCGGAGTGTTCCGAAAGACCTTCCGCGAGCACCTCGGCTGGGGCATGGTGTTCTGCAACTTCCACCGCATGTTCACCTTCCTGTCCGTGACGAAGGCATCGGTCGACTAATCCGCTTTAGTCGTTTCTCCGGAGGGCGGCGCCAGTCAAATCTTCTGTTCATCGATGAGACTACTCGAGTTCTATACCAAATTGATGTGGCGACAGGCAGGACCACTCAGGTCGTCGATTTCTGGAAACATGGCTATGTGCAAAAGGGAGGCAAGAGCGGTACTCCTTGGAATCAGAGGTTGCCCTGTACACATCAAATGCGAGTGAAACAAGATCCTGACCAGGATCTTATGACACCAGAGGCTTACGAACTCAAATTGAGACATCGCTGTCTTTCAATGAATCCACATGTTGTGGCAAACAAGAGGGCAACCTTTGGTTCCCAGTCCTCTTCTGGTTTGGTGTACAATGACGTTGCCGAGACCGAATTGGGCTTTGCTTACACCGGCATTGCCCTTCCCGGAGTTCTTCCCAAGAACGGAGCTCTAGAGCCACACCACAACACTTGGCGCATCCCACACAACAGGGTTGATGATCGCATGTTCTTCTATGCAGCACAGGGTTTGGTGACTTCGTCAATGAAATTTAGCAAGGGTTCGAACGGCTGGCAACGTCACAATGTCGCTCGTTTGGAACTGCTGGAATACGAAATAGGTACGCCGTTGTCAGGCATGCGAACTTTCACAGCCAGAGGGATCCCTGGCTTTGCACCCGATTTCCCAGGAGAGGAGGAGTTTGATGGCTTGCGCTCAGTAGACTGGACGTCTCCTCTTGGTAAAGAGGTGTCTCATCGCCCCGATGCTAGTTATTACACTGGTCACAAGGCCAAGGTCACTTCGTACTTGAAGGAGCAGACCTGGGATCAGCATCTCTTGAAGAAGACCATGAGCTGTGGAACAGAAGGCAAACCTCAGCCGTGGCACGTCATTCAGGCACAGCACGATTGCACCAACGAAGAGATTTTCAACAAGTTCTCCGAGTTTAAGTACCCAACTCACTTTGCTGATTGTAAAGCAATAGTGAATCCCGAAAAACAGGATCAGAAAAGCTGCAAAGATCGTCCCGAAAAATTGAATGTCTACAAGGCTAAAGATGGACAGCACCGCAGACCTTCTTTTGCCAAGGAGTCTGTCAGCGCCAAGGGCCAGCCACTCGCTTCGGTGTGTAAGTTCTCATGTGCAGAATTCGATGCCATTAAGGAGTTCGGTAAGTCGGTCGTTCCTGTAGCTGATGCAGTGAGAAAGAAAAGGCTACTGGAAATGATCATGAAGCGTGATGGGCGCAGGCCGTCTAAGGCCGAACAGAACGAGCATGCCAAATATCAGCACAAGATTGAGCAGGCTGGGCATGCAGGGAAGATTCTGGATAAGGTGTTTGATGAGTCTAGAGTGGAGGTCGAAGGAAGCAAGAAGTTTGCTTCTGCCAGTCAAGGTGGCACTGCTGCCTTCAACGAGTACTTCAAACCTCATATGCAGACTTTCTTCAAATGTGTGCAAGACGAGAAGGAAAATGCGAAGGTCGATGTTGCTGAGAGAGACGAAATGGGCCATCCAATGGGCTCCACTACCTGGAACCGGGAATGGCTTGCTCCTAAAGATGGAACTGGGAAAACCATTAAAGCTGGTGCCTGGAAGGAGTGCAGTGTGCAGCGGCAGAAGCTTCAACCCAAGCAGTATCTGCTTGCTCAGACTGGCATCAGTGAGGAGCTCGGCGAGGCAAAGGACGATGCGCTGGCATCCAAAGCGAAGTCAAAGACTGATGGCGCCACAGAGAAAGAGACTGCAGATACAGCTGCGAATCATCAGATGAGGGATGAGCTGCGACAAAAGAAGCGGCGAAAGATGCTTATTGCTGATGCAGTACAGAAGCAGGAGCTTGAAGCCATGTTTGCTGAAGAGAGGACCAAAGAGGTTGCTATTAAGACGGCGCAATACGATGAGAGGCAGGAGCGAAGGTCTGAGAAGTTGGCTGCTTTCTTCAACTGCCAAGTCAGTGCTGAGCTGAGGATTGTCAGCAAGTGCTACACACGTATGGTCCAAGATCTTGGTGACAAGGCAGGGAAGTACTACGTCACACCATCACCAAGCCATATGGACCACAACCGCCATAACTTGGCGGCGCGTCCCTTCACGCATGACTTTGTCAATGCCCACAAGAAATGTACAGCGGTGCGTGCAGAGTATCGTCGGTTTGAGTGCCAGAGGTTATTTGCAGACAACGGACCAGGACAGCAATGTCGCAAGAACGACGATCCCCTTTGTGCCCGCACTAACACCTGTGGTCGGCAACTTAAATGTGACCCATCAAAGACGTATCCACTGAAAATGGAATGGGTCTGGGAAGCTGGAGAAGGAAAGATGAAAACAAAGCCTGGCCAGTGGAATTGTCAGGAGATGTGCAGTTCGAGTGACACCGCCATCGCTAAACGAGTCACACTGTACTCGAATCTGACTTCTGTGGCCAAAGGTGACAGTGAAGACATCCCTGCTCAACTTGTTGGCTTCAATCCTGGTGCCAATCGCATGACTGAAGCCAAGATGTGGAAGGCTGTGCAACACATGAGAGCCAAGTTGCTGCTTCTTGATGACATCATTAAGAAAGTCAGGCGGGGCCTGATCACTGGCGACTTATGGATGCCCTTCCAGCCCAAGGAAGACGCCCGTGGATTGCTGACAGAGAACGATGAAACCATAGATAGGCTGCGAAGAGTCACAGTGCTCGAGTCGGTGGCTGTTCCAGACGGTCGTGGGGCATTTACTAGACAGCTCTGGTTGGCCATGTCCGCCAACAGCGTCTACAAGGACACTCGTGCGTCAAACAAAGACCACGCACCGACGTGGTCAGGTAGTGGTCAAGGTCAGTGTCCTCCTCATGGGGTAGAAACCAAGCTCTATGTGGCAGAAGTGCCACCATTCAATTCTTGCACAGGCAGGTGCGAGTTGCATTTCCGAGATGCTGGTCTCACGCCTGCTACGCCGATTGCACCAAATGTTAACGCCACCATCTTTGCTAGAAACCCTGCCATCTTCGCAAAGAGGCTCAAGGCTTCTTCCAAGCTTTCAAACAACTGGGACAAGGTGAACAAGATACCGAATGAACGAGTTCATGACGATTCGCCTCAAGCCACACAGAAGTTTGCGACTCAGACCGCCCAAGGTAAGAAGATGATAGGTCGGCGTCGGTGCTACACTGGACCAATCGGGGCCTATCGTAAAACCAACGTTGTTGCTATGACTTTCGACGTGGTATCAGCTGTGGAGAAGCATGTGTACTTCATGGATGCGTGTGGGCGCATTCTGTCTGCAGTTGTGGCTGGCTCCCTTGGGAAGGAGCAGCTGATTGACCAGAAGGAGCTGGCGGGAGCCAAATGCCGTGAGCGAGCACTGTATGGTGGTGCAAGTGCAGATGGGGTTGGGACTGACGCGTCATTCACTCCTTTTTATGGGCGGTTCTACAGTGGAGCAGGACTTAGCATTTACACCGACAGGGTGGAAAACCAAAAGTATATGGCTGTAGCTGAGGGTTGGAAAGGCAAGCTACGGAGCATCAAACTTGGCAAAATAGTTCCTGGAGCTGCGCCGGATAGCCTTGGCAAAGGCCCTGCTTACAAATATTCATGGAACACTGAGCGTCCAGAAGCCAAGAATGCTGTGGTCGAAACACTCCTACCAGTCATGGGGCCAAGGAAACTCGCTGCTGGTGAAGATGACCACATTTTCATGGTGACAACAAGTGCACAGGTCTTTGACCTTGATTTGCGACCTCGCCCGTCTTGTCTGGATCTCCGGAAAGTCTTTCCAAGACAAATGCGACAGAACCCAGAATCATGGTGGAAGTCTCACTTTGCCTTCGACACATGGCTGCCAGATAGATTCGACAAGTCCGAAGCGACCTGTGAGACCACCGATGACTGCAAAGGCCAAGATATGGCTGGTCGACCGAAGTGCCTTTGCCCCGGCGAAAAGATAAAGACTGCGAACTTTGTTTGTCCCAAACAAAAGGATTTCGACCGCTGTGCACACGAGTCTTGTAGGAAGATGGTAGGCCCTGAGTGCAATTCGACTCGGTTATCGGGAGATGAGAAAATGAAGTGGGCAAAAGGATGGTGGAGGGAACTGATGGACGCAGAAAAGGTAACGTATCATGGCGAATGGGAGCATTTTACACCCCAGACACTCACAAAAAGCCTGCGGTTTTGCCTGGCAAAGGAACTTGCACCACCAAAGGACCCATTCCAGGGCCTACCGGCCTCCCCCGAGCGTGTGCAAAAGAATATCGCCAAGGAAACAGACCAGCGACGGGAGAAAATGCTGGAGCTGGGCGAGGATTGTGGAAAGAAATTCGGATCATGGTGGGGGGTGACGCTAGTGAAGAAGGTGCAGGCCATCCGGCACATGTGTGGGGAGCCATCCGCGCTCTCGGCTGGCCGGCCCACTCCGGGAAAGAACTGCCCGATAGTCTTTTTGCACAAAATGACACGATGTATTCACCAGGAGGGACAACCAAACGCAAAGCCGGTATGCTGCGTCGACAAAACTCTGTCAAACTACCTGACACCGAAACTAGAGTTTGGGAAAGTGACCCTGCCAGTGGCCCTTCGGGACGACGTTGCGACCAAGCTCACGGAGTTCTAGGCCCGCCGCGCGGCCGCGCTGCATGCGGGAGCGCGGCACTAGCTCATTTTTAAACCACCTACACTCAAATGCATCCTTGCTTTTCTTCTCTCTGCGAGCTTCTCTGACACGCTCTGGGCAACAGGTTTTTCTTCTGCGGGGCCCACTGCCATCGACAGACTGAGCCGGCGAGG
>NZJA01000001.1 GCA_002691835.1 Planctomycetota bacterium | reverse complement strand
TTGCATACGCTATTAATAAATTTGAAAATGAATGCATGAGTCTATTTAGGCTTTCGATTCAGCTTTTCCCATGCATCGCTATGACGAAAGGCTGGCCAAGCCACAAAATAGTAAATAAATAAAGGAAATAAAGAATATTCGGGATGAACATAAGAACCGTATAACAGCCAATATCCGCCTAGCGCGATTGGAAGAGCAATAAGCCTCGGACCATTTCCATAATCGTCCTCTGCCCAACGAGCGCTTAATGCTTTACCAACAATCCACGGTGATAAAATCAGTAAAATCAACCAATGCATTAAAAGACGATACAAGTTCCAGAATGGCTTGAAAAATGATGTAACAATCAAAAATACGATTAAGTACGGAAAAATCACGGGCTACCTGAATCTGCTTAATTATAATACTTCTAGAAACCCTTCGAAAAAATTCATTGAATTTCTTGAATTGGTCAATCGTACTGATTATCTATCTTGAGACAAGTGTTATTTAAAAACATTGAAAAGTCAAGGTATTTACATTTGTTGTGGAATCCAATCCTCTATTGATAAGTCGTCTCTTCTTATGAGTGCGAAGCACGTACCTGCATTCCCACGACAAATTCTTAATGTCTCATCAATTGATGTGATATCTAACCATGCAGGAAAGGATTGATTAATTGATTTAAGTAGTTTAGGTCTCCAGCCATTGTTCAAGGAAGGACCTATCCAACCACCTCGTTTGAATTGGACGCCTACCTGATTGACTCCATCAATTGATAATTCAGCCTCAACAGCAATGACAGCAAGATTACTAATCGGACCGCGTAAACGAAGTAAATTCATACCCTTCCGTTGCTTAGGATCAAGAATTTGTAGATTTTCAAGCCAGGAGGATTGTTTGAGCCAAGGCTGTGGTGAGCTACTCCATTTCAACTCCCACACTCCTTTCAATAGATCTCCATTATGTTGAAGGTTCACTTGTGAACACGATTCAACATCTTGAATGAGTGATGGTATTAAGTTGCTTTTGGAATCCTTCAGAAGAAGTTCAATGAGTTGTTCGGTGCAATTCATTAGATTATTTCAGGATGATTCGGATCTCCTTTAAAAGGTCCGATTGTCCAACTTGTGACCCAGCCACCATAAAATGATCCAGGTTGTGGCTTTACTATTTCTCCCTCCAAGATACATGTATCCACTAAACGAGGATACAGACCGATCCAGTTAGCGAGCCCTTCAAAGTGTTTTGTAGGAGTTGGGTAGCTCCATCCAGCACGATCTCGTGCGTCACTTCCATCGGACTTGCTGACTGTCCAGTACTCTGCCAATCCCTTCCATTCGCAGTAAGAGACGCGTCCAGAGGTTTGATGCAGTGTTCCAATGGCAAACGCATCCTGGTCAAGATAGATTGTAGGCGGGTGGAACGTTTCACAGACACGAACATAGCGATGATCTTTAGCGATCACTTCATTTCCAATTGCCACTGACACCTGACCCATGATCAGTTCAATATGTGGCGGTCTAGGATAATCTGATACATTTTCCTTGATTGGCATTCAGTGACAGCGTTTCAATTATTTTAGACATCAGCAGGTAAAACCGTAGTCCATTTCATTGATCAACAGCAGTTTTGCACAAAATTACCATTCTTTGTGCTCCATATCTTCTCTTTTGATGGAGCCGATGTCTGCAAAATCTGTTATGAACTCTATTGAGACTATTCGTAGGTTTCATGTTTTAAGGCTTCCATTTGCATTCTCTTAACTCTCTCCAGTATAGACTCATTGCTCAGTCTGTTTCGTAATCGTTCAACCAATAGAGGGAAAGCCAATGGTCCTGGTCTAGGAATTTCACTATGTATTATATTCCCTGTTCTCATTCTTGTTAATGCAGTTGTCAAGCGCGATAGTTCGAGCTGGTCATGAAGAACTTCATGTCGTGCCTGCTTTAGTAATAGGTTGCCAGGCTCATGCTTGCTAAATACTTCCCATAGCAGTGAGCTACTAATCTGTAATTGACCACTAGTTTTGTTCTTGCTCGGGTACCCTTGTAGGATCAAACCTGATACTTGAGCGATGCTTCTAAAGCGTCGCTTGCAAAGCTCTGATAAATTCAAAGCATTCTCGAGATCAGATTCTATATCTGAATCTTTAATAAGATTGTCTAGTGATTCTTCAAAAAGTTTAATTAATGGATAGTCTTTTGGCGCTAAGAGTTCAAAACCATAATCATTGACTGACACTGTGATTGTACTTCTCATTTTTTTAGTCAATCGTGATGCCCATAGAAAACCAAGACCTTCGTGCACAAAACGACCCTCAAACGGATAAACAAATAAATGCTGACCTTCCTTGGTCATACAAGTTTCGATTAATAGTTCCGTTTGTTTAGGCAGAATTGATAAGTCTTTTTGACGGTCTAGAAGTGGTTTTAATGCTTTCAACTCTGCTGTGTCCAGTTTATTTTCAGAAGCTAGTTCTACCTCTTCTCTTAACTTAGTGGTTAATAGATCAGACAAGGCCATTTGTCCACCTGCCCATGCAGGCACTGTTGTACTTTTTCGTGTGGATAATTTTACATAAGCCGTCATGTCTTTGATCCTTATTAGTTCTAATTGACGCCCTGCAAAGAAGAATACATCTTTAGGATTCAATTGACTGATAAAGGTTTCCTCTACGTGTCCTATTATCGCTCCACGGTGAAAGCGAACTCGAATTGATGGTGCCGAAGTTATTGTTCCAATATTAAGTTTATGAAGTCGTGCTATGGAACCATCCCTCACGAAAAATAGCTTCTTGTTTTGGTTCCATTCAAGTTTTCGATACCGAGAATAAGCGTTCAAACAATTCCCTCCCTTTTCCAAAAACAGGAGGCACCATTGCCATTCTTCATTCGTAATGGATTGGTAGCAGGCAGTTTTGCGAATTGCCTGCAGAGTGTCTGTGGGGTTAAATCCAGGTCCACATGCCAACGTCGTTAGGTGCTGCAAGAGAACATCAAGTGGTTTATATGGAGGTTTTCTTGTTTCAATTAAGTCGTTGTTCAATCCACGTCTTAAGGCGCTCAGTTCGAGAAGCTCTAGTGCGTTGGTTGGCATAAACAAAACTTCAGATTTTCCCTCGGGATAATGAGCAGATCGACCTGCCCTTTGAAGCAGTCGTGCAATATTTTTCGGACTGCCGATTTGTATGACTCTTTCTACAGGTTGGAAATCAACACCTAGATCTAAAGAACTAGTGCACACAACCCAACGAAGCTGTCCGTTTTTCATCTGTTCTTCTATCCATTCTCTTTTGCTTCGATCTATTGCACTGTGATGAAGAGCTAATGCACCCTCCATTGCTGGACAGGCAAATCTTAAGCACTGATGCCAACGCTCCGATTGATTTCGTGTGTTAGTAAATAGCAATGTGCTTTTTCTGACATCCAATACAGCGATTAAATCCTCATACCGCCTGAGCCCAAGATGTCCAGACCATGGAAATCCATTGATAGAGTCAGGAATGATACTTTTAATTGATATAGAGCGTTTTGGCGCACAATTGATCAGTATTTTTTTAGTTTTCACTCCGAGTGCATGTTCTGATGCCTCAACAGGATTGCCAATCGTTGCACTTAATGCCCATGTCTGCAATTGACGATTATTCATCCTTAACCAACTAAGGGCTAACTCAGTTTGTGTACCCCTCTTGCTTCCTATTAACTCATGCCACTCATCAAGAATCACTGATTCGAGATTCGCAAATAGATTGATTGCCTTTGGATTCCCTAGCAAAACACTAAGGGATTCCGGTGTCGTCACTAAAATCTGAGGTGGGTTTTTGAGTTGTTTCGTTCTTTCTGTACTTGTTGTATCCCCATTCCTAGCGGCAACTCGTATTGGCCAACCCATTGAATCGATTGGTTCCCGTATCGCTAATGTCAGGTCACGACTTAGTGCCCTCAATGGTGTGATGTATAAGAGCCGAATTCCTTCCTTTTGTTGCTTGTCCGAAAGGATCCGTACGATGGGGCCCATTACCGCTGCAAAGGTCTTACCTGATCCAGTAGGGACTTGTATGAGACCACTAGCCCCTTCTAGAAAAGCGTTCCAGCTTTGCCTTTGAAAGGTTGATGGCATCCAGCCTTTTGCTTTAAACCAGGATTCAACTTGGTTAATGAATATTTCTTCCATTCTGCCTAGATTCTTAAACTGTAATAGTTGTGTACATATCTAAATTTCATTGTCTTCTTTTTATCCGTAGTATTCATATTCATCAATTTTAATACCAACTGATTCGTATTCAAATTACCCAGAGATGTTGGCTGGTTTCTTGGTTTCATTTAATCTTTTTTACAAAGCGCTTGTGCGTGCTCTAGGCAATCTGCTTCTGCAGCTTTTTTATCGACTCTCCATCGGAGGATTCTAGGGAATCTAACTGCTAAGCCACATTTATGTCGTTTCGATTCCATAACACCCTCAAATGCAATTTCAAATACTTGCTTTTGTTCAACTACGCGTGTAGGTCCAAAGCGTTCTATTGTATGCTTTCTGATCCAGCGATCCAGATGAATAATTTCATCATTCTTCAGTCCTGAATATGCTTTCGCAAATGTAATCAGTTTCCTCGTTCTAATCGATGTCCTTGGTTCATCCCATAATGCAAAGGTATAATCTGTAAAAAGGTTCGCACGCTTTCCAGTCCCTGCTTGTGCATAGATTAACACCACGTCTAATGTCATTGGATCATGCTTATACTTCCACCAAGATCCTCTCTTCCTGCCTGATAGATAGATTGAATCTATTTTTTTAATCATTAATCCTTCCGCTCCTTGTTCAGTTGTTTCATCTCTTGCTTGTTCCAATTCACTCCAATTTGATATTGTTTTGCACTCCCCTAAGACCAGATCTTTGTGATTGAGATTTCTATGGATAACTTCTAATATTTTCTTCCTTTCGTTGAGTGGTTTTCTCCTTTGATCTTTACTCTCATGCTCTATTAAATCGTAAGCAACAAATTTGACAGGACATTCTTGTAATAGCAATTTAGTTATTGATTTTCTCCCAAGTCTTTTCTGTAGACTTGCGAACGTCATTGGTTGCTTTGCATCATCTCTCCAGCAAATTATTTCTCCGTCAAGCACAGTTCCGTAAGGTAACTTTTCTGCCAGATTAATAATTTCTGGGAATGATATATTGATTAGCTCCTCCCCCCTACTCCATAGAAATATTCCTGATTGACGGCGTATTAATTGACCGCGTATGCCATCCCATTTGCACTCTAAGCTCCAGTCTTGGACAGGCGACGCTTTTAACTGTTCAAGATTTACAGGACTTGCTAAATAAAAGGGATAAGGAATGGCTCCGCGATCATCCTCTTCTTCTTGTCGCGGTTTGACCAATTCTGTAAACCAATTTTGTGTTGTAGCCTCGGATTTCATCAGACGTTCGATTACTGTGCTTTCATTGATTTCATAAGCCTGAGCAATACTCTTTACGACAAGCCCCTTGGATACCCCGATTCGGAACCCTCCTGTGATCAGCTTATTGACCAGATAATGATGATCATCTGGTATATTTTTCCATAACTCAATCATTGAATGTCTTTGTTCTATATCAGTTTTGTTTTTTAATAAAGGCAGTACTGTTTCCATCCATAAGTGAAGAGAGTCTGTTATTTTTACAGTAGAGTAAATCTCATCTGTTGCGTCTTTGAATTTGTATTCTATATTTTGAATGTTGGGTTTAATCTGAGGCCAGAGTAAACTTAGTGTCTCGGCAGAATCTCCTACTTGAGTAAAGCAATCATCCAACAGCCATGAGGGTATACTTGTGCATTCTTTTAGTATTCTCCTGAGTTTCTGGCCTGTTATCAGTCTTTGCTTTCGTTGGTTGAGTAAAAGACATAGTGTCCAGCATCCATCCCGTGGATCAATGTTTTCAATGAATCCTGAAATTAAGCTGATCTTTGTGTTGGTTTTATTGCATCGATCAATAGCAGTGATTAGGCCTCCAAATTCATGTAAACTTGCTTGATTCATATCTACTCTCTTATTTTAGCATTTCGAGTGGAAATGCATTTAAACCTTCTACTTCTGTTAAATATCGTGCTAAAACATCTTCTTGGCCATGTGTTATGTAGATTGTCTTAGCTTCACTTTGTTTGATTGTCATTATCAAACCTGTCCAATCTGCATGGTCACTTAGTACAAATCCTCGCTCATACCCCCGTCTTCTTCTGGCTCCTCTAACTGCCATCCATCCTGATGCGAATGCTGTCTGTGGTTCCTTAAATCGTTTCATCCATGGTGATTTATAGGCAGATGGTGGTGCGATGATGAGACGTCCCTTCAAGGGATCTTTTCGTTCTAATTCACTGATCGGTCTCGTAGGTACCATGTCCACTCCTGCCTCTCGATAATGACCGGTTATGGTCTCGACTGCTCCATGCAGTAGAACTTCTTCCATAATGCCTAGCGATTTCAGTTCAGCGAGTACTCGTTGCGCTTTGCCAAATGCATAGCAGAAGAGTAATGAAGGATGTTCAGTCTCTGTCCTCCACCATTCATAAATCTCTCTCGCTACTTGTTTGCCTGACTTCCAACGGTAGATCGGCAATCCAAATGTTGATTCAGTGATGAGTACATCGCACTTCACTGATTCAAATGGTTCACAGCTTGGATCATGGCAACGTTTGTAATCACCAGTGACGAGCCATACCTCATCTCCAACTTCAATACGTACCTGAGCACTTCCTAAAACATGTCCTGCGCTATGTAATGAAAGTTTTGCCTGTCCAAGTCTGAACTCCTCCCCATAGTTTATGGAGTGAATTTTGATGTCTCTTCCCAGTCTTTGCCTTAGTATCGTTTCGGACTGATCACAGGCCCAATATTCTCCACATCCTGGTCTGGCATGATCAGCATGAGCATGGGTGATGATCGCATGTTTGACCGGGCAGGGAGGGTCAATCCATGCATCTGCGGCTGGACAATACAAACCTTGGTTGAGGTAATGCAAAACTGACATCTTTGTATCTTGACGTAATTCTCTTTAGACTGTGGATTTAAGCGCATCCTGCTTTCCTTCGTCATGCTCATATACAACTGTTTAATGGCTTGAGTATTATGGTTTTCTGTATTCCTTTTTAGCTGCGTTTGTCTCTGCCATTCTGATTTGCATTTTTTCGATTTTTTTTTGATATTCAATATAAAGCAGGGATTGCATCTGGCTGTACTTTTTAACTTTTGCTGTATCTTTAAGGTTTATGTTTCCTGTCTCGTTTGTCTAATAGCATCTTAGTTTCTATGCTTGGTGAGTGATTATTGTGAATTCCTTCCGGGTTGTGATTGCTATTTTATCTGGGGTATAGATTTTGTTGCACTATCAGCTATTTGCTCATTTCAAGCATGCGTTGAATTGGCTCCAATGCTTTCACTCTTATCTCTTCGTTCATCTCGATTCTTGGCTCTAGTGTCTCTAGGCAATGCCAAAGTTTTTCAAGAGTATTCATGCGCATGTATGGACATGTATTGCAACTGCATCCGTCAATTCCCGGAACATCAATGAACGTTTTGTTCGGAACCATTTTTTGCATTTGATGCAATATACCTGGCTCAGTGAGTACGATATAAGTCGATGCTTGGCTTGTTTGTGCGTGCAATAGAAGTTTGCTTGTTGAGCCTATGAAGTCAGCTAGATCTAGAAGGTTTTCCATGCATTCGGGATGGGCGATCACCTCCGCGTCTGGGTATTTCAGCTTCAGTTTTAATAATGCTTCCTCGCTAAACGTTTCATGCACGATGCAGCGTCCTGGCCATAGTGTTAGATCGCGTCCGCTTTGTTGCTGTACCCATCGTCCAAGATTTTGATCTGGTGCAAATAGAATTGGTTGATCAGAGGGGAGTTGATTGACCAAATCTACTGCATTACTACTTGTGCAGATTAAGTCACTTTGAGCCTTAACTGCAGCGGTACAGTTGATATAGCTGACAACAAAATGTTCGGGATGATTGGCCCTGAAAGTTTTGAATTCATCGGCCGGGCAATCATCGGCGAGTGAACAACCTGCTTCGTTATCAGGTAACAGAACAATTTTTTCTGGGCTTAAAATTTTTGCCGTCTCGGCCATGAAATGAACACCACAAAAAACAATCACATCCGCATCTGTACTCGCAGCTTTGCGGGACAGCTCTAAGGAGTCTCCAATGAAATCAGCGATGTCTTGTATTTCAGGTTCCTGGTAATAGTGAGCCAATACGACTGCGTTGCGTTCTCTTCGAAGCTGGTTGATTGCCCTGACGAGATCATCGGGAGTTGTTTTCATGATCCTGATCCCTAGACCTGTCTCGGAGTTGATTGCGGCCATTCTGGCCACATCGGGCAGGATATCCATAGCCTAGGCATCACTCCTGACCAGATTGCGCCTCGCCATTGCCGGCGACCTCCACGGTGATTGGACCTTTGACGACGAGCAGTTGCTCGATCAGCTGAAGCCTGATGCCGTGTTGTTTGTGGGCGACCTCAGTGACGGTGATCTTCGCTTAGTCAAGGCAATCACCCGCCTGAACCGTCCCTGCGCTGTGATTCTGGGTAATCACGATCGCGGAAGGGATCGCAGTGGTGAGAAGCTCAGACAGCAGCTTCTAATGCTGGGAGAGCTTGATTGCTCGTGGAGGATGCGCAATTGGTCCTCTCCGCCCGTTGCGATTATTGGCTGCCGTCCCTGCAGTTCAGGAGGAGGTTTCCACCTATCTGAAGCTGTTCGCAGTGTTTTTGGTCCAGTCACCGAAGAGGAGTCGGCCAACCGGATCGTTCAAGCCGCCTCTGGCGCCCCCGAAACCTGGCCACTTGTTCTTTTAGCCCACAGTGGTCCCACTGGTCTCGGATCCGATGCGTCGAGCATCTGTGGTCGTGATTGGAAACATCCTCACATCGACTGGGGGGATCGAGACCTTGCAATCGCTGTAGAGGCCATGCGCCGTCACCGAGCTGCTGATCTCGTGGTCTTTGGTCATATGCATCACTGCCTTAGAGGAGGCAAGGGAGAACGCCTGACATTCCATCGCGATCGATATGGCACTGCTTATGTCAATGCGGCTTGCGTTCCACGCTCTGGATCAGATGAGTCTGGACAGACTTTGATTCACTTCACCTGGGTGGAATTTGAGGGGCGTCATCTCAGTCTTGTCAGCCATCGCTGGTTTCATCTGGATGGAACGCTTGCCTATGAACAAACGTTGTTGCGGCAACCAAGTGAAAGCTTTTCGGCATGCTGATTTATCTGTGTCTCAGCAGTCATGGGTTTGGTCATGCTGCCCGGCAAGCCACTGTTTTGAGTGCTTTGCATCGGCTCCAACCAACCTGGAGGCTTGTGGTCAGTTCCCTTGTCTCTGCAGATTTTCTCAAGCTGGCCTGCGGGGCTGTCCCCGTAGAGCAACGTTTCGTTGGTTGGGATGTGGGCATGATCCAAGCCGATGCACTCGGCGTTGATCAAGACAGAACCTTGAGTTTCCTG
Organism: Planctomycetota bacterium; assembly: GCA_002691835.1. The sequence goes on along the minus strand of NZJA01000001.1, from coordinate 678 downwards.
ATGGCTCTCGACAGGTCTCTCCCACACCGTCTTGACCAAGAGAGCGCCTGGCTTGCAGAGCAACAAACACCTGTTGTTGTTGTTGGTGACATTCCACCGTCCGCAGCAGTTCTTGCTGAACGAATTGGAGCTCCCTTGGTATGGATGGGGAATTTCGGTTGGGATGACATTTATGAGCCTCTTGGTGGACTCTTCACCAAGTATGCAGCTGCTGCGAGAGCTCATTATCAACAGGGGGAACTGCTGTTGCGCTGCCCTTTTTCACTGGCGATGGATTGGGGTTTAAAAGAGCAAGAGTTAGGTGTCACGGTCTCTGGGTTGCGTGAATTGCCAAGACCGTTGCGTCACCACTTGGAACAGATTCAACAGCCGCTTGTACTTGTTGGATTTGGGGGCCTTGGTGTTGCTATCGACCCTGCCTTATTCCGTCTCTGGCCCAATCATCATTTTCTGATGCCAGCCCCGGTGGCTCCCCAACTTCAGGCCAAGCTTGAATGGGAGGCCAATGTCACGCTTTTGCCTCAAAGTGTGCGGCCTTTTGATGTGATGCCTTATTGCGACCGGCACCTAGGCAAGCCTGGTTACAGCACCTTTTGCGAGGCTTTAAGTCAGGAGCTGGGGATGCATGTCGTGGAGCGTGATGGCTTTGCCGAAGCTTCCGTGCTGATGGATGGCCTT
>NZJA01000157.1 GCA_002691835.1 Planctomycetota bacterium | reverse complement strand
AGCCAAGCCAGGCTGCTTATCGGCAACCCGGTAGATCTTGCTCAGCTGTTCAACCGTGATCAGTGAAGGGGAAGGGTTCAGTCATCACACCAGACTCTGTGAGAATCGTAGAAGCCTAAAACCATCGAGAGCAGAATCTAAAATCAACATAGTTAAGGTGGAACCTGACAAATCAACTCAGGCATTACAAACAGGCCTCGACCAGCCTCTGAATTCGGCCTGACCAATGACAAAAGAAACGGCAGACTGCAAAGCTCAGGACACCTCGATGCGGCAATGAAAGAAAAGATCATTCAAGACGTGGATTTCATCCACTCCAACACTGGAGTCTTGGTTGGCACTGTTGCCCTATTAATACTCTGGCTCGTCCTCGGATTGATGGAGCGCAGAGGACAGCATATTGGGGGGATGATCGCCAAAGCGGTTCGACAACCCTTGCTATTAGGTCTTAGTGCCTCTCTTTACTTGGGTTGGCTAGGTCGTCAAATCGCCGACAATGTGACCTGGCTGAATGGCAGCAATGCTTTAAAGCTCTCTGCGACCATCACGATCATCGCCGTCATGTGGGCCCTAAGCCGATTGGGCCACACCATCATGGAGAGCAGACGATTTGAGCGATGGCTGAAGATGGACGACCCGAAAGATCGGTCGATGGCCGTCAGCTTTCTGAGCCGGATCTATACGATTTTAATTCTAGTGATTGGCGCTGGTGCGGTAATGATCACCTTCGGGGTTCCAGCAACAGCACTAGCCGCTCTGGGAGGAGGCGCTGGAGTTGGCCTGGCATTCGGAACCCAAAACATCTCCCAAAACTTCTTCTCCGGCTTCATGCTCTTTTTCAATCGACCTTTTAGGGAGGGGGACTGGATCAGCACAAACGGAATGGAAGGAACCGTAGAAAATATTGGCTGGTATCACACACGCCTACGAACATTTGAGCGAAGACCAATGTATATACCAAACGCCGTATTTGCAACAAACAGCATCGTGAATCCGGGGCAAATGTACAATCGAAGGATCCTGGCAAATATTGGATTACGTTACGAAGATATCTCGATCATTGACACCGTAACGAAGGATATACGAAACCTTCTTCAAAACCACCCCAAAATCGACCAACAACAGATCATCCTCGTACACTTCAATGCCTGGGAGAACTCATCCTTAAACCTACAAGTTTACTGCTTCACGAAGACAACAATGTGGCAAGAATACCTTGATATTCAACAAGATGTATTTTTACAAATAGCTGAAATTGTCAAAGACAACAATGCTGACTTCGCTTTCGATTGCACAACACTTTACCCAGCACCAGGGGTGAGTACAGAAAAAATCCTTCACTCGACTCATCAAGAATAAACAGGGCAATTCGGAACCACATACAAGAGAAAAAACTTAATTGGTCCATTCAGCGGTAATTCAATACTGCCAGAGTAATATCATCAAACTGAGCTGCTTTACCGATATGAGACATCAACTCTTGCTTAATACTATCCATAAAGTCATGAGAAGAAATATCTGACCTGTCAACCAATAAATGCTGACACAGAGCAATGAGACGATCGTTAGTAAACGACTGATCTAGTTCGTTGCGAGCATCAATAACTCCATCGGTGAAGCCAACAAAAGCAGAGCCTTTTGGAAGAAGAAGTGATTTGGCAAGGTACAAAGAATTATTGAAAATGCCAACAGCAGGACCAGTCGTTTCGAGTTGAATACATTCGTGGGACGGAAGAAAGATCAAGGGCGACTCGTGTCCAGCAGATATATAAGTCAAAAGTCCTGTTTTTTGATCCAAGACAACAAAGAGAACTGTCGCAAAATAAACATCACCCCCGTGGTTTGTACTCATATAGTCATTTACATGAGTAATTACATTTACCATTTGCTTAGCAACATCTTCATCAGAAAGATTCCATCGAGGCCTGCTAACGGTGTCGTAACGAATCAGGCTTCGAAATACAGACATAAACAAAGCTGCCGGCACACCCTTGTCACAAACATCGGCAATAACTAAAAACAGCTTATCGCCTACAGCGAATGCATCATACCAATCACCACCTGCATTATAAGCAGGCTTCATAAATAGGCTTAAGTCAATAGATTCCATCGTAGGAGAATCTTTGACAAGAAAGGATTGCTGGATGGTTCCTGCATTCGTCAATTGCTTCTGAGCAATTGCATTGAGTTTCCGGATAGAATCACGACTGTCTCTTATTTCGGTAAAACTACGATTAATAATATCAACTCCTTTTGAAATTTCCCTAATTGGTGAATAGCGGAAAACTGAACGAGAAGGAACACTATCGCTATCATTATTCTCTTCCAAATCACCAGCATCAGACAAATAGGAATGAGAAACAGAGAATAGAGTATTGATTTCCTTACCAGCTCTAGAAGAAAGCCAAAGACTGTAAAAGGCAGCGGCACTTAAGACTATCGACAAAAACTTAAACAGATCTGCCGCGACAAGCCTGACATCATCGAGAACAGCAATTTCTGCATTTTGCACAATACTGACCTTGGCTACGATATTTTGGCCAGGGACCTGAAATTCAGAGGATGAGCGATAATAACTATCAGCCATTTTATGTCGAAGGAGATCAACCTGAGCAGGAACAATCAGATTAAAACCAGCATATCTGTCACCGGCCTGAAACCTATTAGGAGAAACTTTATAGTCTGAATCAAGGCGATTAAAGAGAGACTCATTAGAAGAAAACACATTTTGATTATCAACAACAATTTGAAAATCAACTTCTGGCGCAAGTGTCTCGCGAATTGATCTAATATCAGCTGGACTCTGCGTTGAATCCTCAAACTGCTTCCAGATACTCATAGATTGTACCTGTAAGCCGCCATGATACATATCAATAATTTCAGACTGCAAGATTCGGTGGGTAAATATGCTAATAGCAAGCACAACGAATGTAATTATGCCGTAAGAGGACAGAAATACGAGACCCGTCACAGAAATACTATTAGGTTTATATTCACTCCGGCCACCGGAAACAAGCTTGAAAACAACATAAACAAAATAAGCGAATAGAACGGATAAGTTAGTGTTCAAGATAGACTTATAAGCGACAAGTCTAGCGCTTGCAAAAGATAGACCAAGTAAAAAATGGTGCGCCAAAAAGGATAAAGGCCCAAGGCCAAATAAAGCGAAAATAATTACAACAAAAACAACATGCCCCCTTTCGACTGCATCATCCAACATCTTATTTCGGTATATCCATGTAATAATAGCAACTCCTATAATGTAGAGAAGAGCTGAATAAGGTTGACCATATAAAGATATAGTGGCAAATGCAGCAGGTATAGAGACAACAACAGGCCACCATCCACGCATCACAAACAATGCAAACCAGGCGACAGACAAGCCTATAAGAATATGATAATGGAGAATAAAAATAATTGGAAAACTTGTATTAAGTATGAAGCCTAATGCGCCTAATATTGTTGCCAGCAATATCGAGTTTTTGGTACTAAATCTTGAACGACGGCTTGCGTACAAAAGAAAAAAAGTAACTACCCCTAACCTAGCTGCCCAAAGGGATAATGGGATAATTCAAGCAATATTAAATAATTGAGGAACTCAGATACTACTGAGGAATAGGCTCTAACTCCATCATGAGCATGTATCTATTGCGACCATCAACAAACTCGTAAGAAATAGCATCAACTGAATCCTGAACTAAATACAAGCCAAGTCCACCAATAGGTCTTGCAGAAACGTGATGTTCAATATGGCTAGGGGTGTCTCGTTGATCAAACTGGGGATCAAATTGTGGGGCATTATCGGAGAATAGAACCTCAAGGCTATGAGAATCTTTTTCTATCACAACGCGAGAAGAAAGTTCCAGGGAAGATAGAAGACCTGTTACTTCACAATTTGACTCCGAAGATCGAACAATATTAGAAAGAAGCTCTTCGGCAGCAAGCTTTAATCGATAAGACTTAGTAGACGAGAGGTCAGTGGTTGCACAAACCTCATCAATAAAAGCGATGAATTCATCCCAATACTTCATGGAAGCATTGAGATGAATAGATTTAGCTGACATGAGTCATTCCTCTGAAATGACGATAGCTTGCGTAAGCCCGGTCTTTTTGATCGTATCTACAACTCCCTCACTAGCACCAAAGACCGAAAGAGTAGAATTTTGTACCATCTTTTGTTTAGCAAATAGAAGAGCACGTAAACCAGCACTACTCATGAATGTCATTTCATTCATATCAATCTTGAGTTGTGTCAATGATGGCAAATCTAAATCAGTCAATTTCGCAAGAAACTCGGGGGCTGTTTTCGTATCAACAGTACCAACTAATTTAATTGTAGCGGCCGAATCATTCTTGGTGGAAGTGATTTGAAGAGTCATGTCAAAAATGCTAGTTGAAAGGAAAGAATTGTGGATTAGAATGAATTAGCTTGTTAGAACAACAACTGAGTGCTCGCCAACAAGTAGTCCACCATTAGTAAATGGCGATCTTGGCTCCCGAGTAAAGGGAGATGCACGATCTCCAGTATTTATCACAATAGACCAGGTCTCGGATTCCGGAAGTGCTGGCAAGTCACACCAACTTGCAAAGTCAGACATATTGGCATAAACATAAACTGCATCTGCTCCCGAAGAATCTGCCGAATCACAAGAGAACAGCCAAGCCAATTGCTTAGAAGATTCTGACCAATCTGGCTGATAGGGAGCAGACCCGTGAAAACTGGAAGAAGGAAGACCTAATACATTCGACCCAGGTGCACTAAAGGAGTTAACTCTTAGGGAAGGATGATCATTCCGAAGTGCTATCAATGCTTTGGTGAAGTCAAGCAATTCATGATTGTTCTCTATCAAAGACCAATCAACCCAACTAATGGGAGAATCTAAACAATAGGCATTGTTATTACCTAATTGAGTGCGTCCAAATTCATCACCCATCAAAAGCATAGGAACTCCGCGAGACATAAACAAAATGGTTAATGCATTTTGCATCTGACGAAGGCGGAATCCCAAGACTCCTTCATTAGAGGATAAGCCTTCATCTCCACAATTCCAACTGTAATTGTCGTCACCGCCGTCACGATTGTATTCACCATTCGCCTCATTGTGCTTATAGTTGTATGAAACAAGGTCGTGAAGAGTAAATCCATCATGACAAGTAATAAAGTTCACAGAAGTAGCTGGTGAACGACCAGAGGACTGATACAAATCTGGTGAGCCCTGAACACGCTGTGCAAGCTCGCCGACCAAACCTTGGTCACCCTTTAAGAAACGACGAACACAGTCTCTGTACTTACCATTCCATTCTCCCCAGCGTCCAAAGGCAGGGAAGGTACCAACCTGATAAAGCCCCCCAGCATCCCAGGCCTCAGCAATCAACTTAGCCTTTGAAAGAATAGGATCGAAGGCAAGGGACTCAAGGAGAGGAGGGTTCGATAACGGATAACCCATAGGATCTCGACCCAAAATAGCCGCAAGATCAAACCTGAATCCATCTATATGATACTCAGCCACCCAATATCGCAAGCAATCTAGTACTAGGTTCCGAACGACTGGATTATTGCAATTAAGAGTATTACCGGTGCCACTAAAATTAAAATAATAGCCTTCTGGAGTGAGCATGTAATATATCTTGTTATCCAAGCCCTTGAAAGAAAGGACAGGACCACGCTCATTTCCCTCAGCGGTATGATTAAAAACAACATCAAGGATGACTTCGATACCCGCAGAATGAAAGGATTTGACAAGTTGCTTAAACTCATCAACTTGCATACCTAACTTCCCAGTAGAAGCAAATCCTGCCTTTGGAGCAAAGAAACCGAGAGTACTGTAACCCCAAAAGTTATATAGCTTTTCACCAGTATCTGGATGATCGCGGGAATTCTCATATTCATCATATTCAAAAATAGGCATTAATTCAATAGCATTCACACCCAAGCTTTTGAAATAGGGTATTTTTTCTACCAAACCAGCATAAGTTCCTGGATAATTCGTGCCCGAAGTACCGGAAATAGTGTATCCGCGAACGTGAAGTTCGTAAATAATCAAGTCTTGCGGAGGGATCTCTAATTGCCTATCATCATCCCAATCAAAATCGTCTAAAGGGACTCGAGAACGATAAGGATATTGATTACTCCAATCTGGCTCACTAGCCCATGTATCCCGCCCGGAGATCAAGCGGGCATAGGGGTCCATCAATACTTTGGAATGGTCAAAAGCGTGACCATCTGAAAAACTATTTGGCCCATCGATGCGATAACCATATTCTAAATTCTCAATATCTAAGCCGAATACAACAATAGAGTAAACATTGCCAATTCTATATGAATCAGGGATTTGAATCTCGGCATAAGGCTCCTTTTCGCCGCATTGAAATAGCACAAGGGTGCAAGACGTTCCACTCGATGTAAAAATCGAGAAGTTCAGGCCGTTGAAAGCGGGAGTGACTCCGAATGGTAATGGTTTGCCATGGCGCACCTCAAAACCGGAAATAGTTGAGGTGGGATGAGTATCAACTCTGTTAGATTGATGATCCATTAAACATTTGTAGGGAGGTCTTCACAAGTAGAGATGAGAGTAAAATGCTGTAAGAAGCCAGTCACTCTCATGACATCCTTGATGTCATCATTAATGCCTATAAAGACAAGAGGTTTTGCTTGAGAAGAGGTTTGCTTGTGAACAACTAAAAGGGCTCTCAGTCCAGCACTCGACATGAATGAAACTTTTGTTAAATCAACAGCAATGCATTGAGAGGTATCAGTCATTTGTGCTAAGGACACCTGAAAGTCACCTACTGATTTAGAATCAATTTGACCTTCAACAGACAGGACTGACCAGTTGGCATGAGTCGACTGAGAAAATAATAAAGAAGACATTTCTAGTAAGTTAAACCCTTAAACAGGTGTAAGTGTGACTTTGACTTTAATACGAGAACTTGAATTAGGCAGGTTCACAAATAACAAATCCGAATTGTAATCAGAATAAGCCTCACCATCAATTTCACAACCAGTAATCTTTACGCTGCCCTTGGGCAAGATGTCTGGAGAGACTCTGAGGATATTATCCTTGAAACCACCCGGTAAAGGTGAGAAATACAAGTCGAGAGGTCTTTTATTCGTCATCAGATCGATATAGACAGTAGAAAGGAAACAAAGCTCTGTTGAGTGATAGGCACTCATGGAGTGGCTGCCCTTAAATCTCTCAGTGCCTAGCAGATAAGGCATGCCATTGGATAAAACATTGAAGTAAACACCTCCATCACTGTTGTCTAAGAAAAAGGAGTTATAGAAAGCAGCAGATTCATCTGCATATTTCTCATAGCTTTTATTCTCTGGAAATAAACCTTGAAGAATAAAATAAGCCAAGATTCCTTGTTCCTGCTGCCACCATGCCTTGCGATCATGCCATGCGTAGCGATGAAATTTCTGACCTTGCTTCTTCACACGATCTACAACGTCATACCAACCAAAACGTTGCTTATCATAACCATGTTCCGGCATCAATTCAGCAATCTTGAATGCAAGATTCTTGTAAGAATCCTTTGCGTCAATAGAATAATAACGCATTAGATTCCAAGCAATCTTCAAATTATGCCCAACAACAGCACGATTTTGTTGCCAACCCCAAGACTGATCCTTGTCCCAGTTATCGAAAAACTTTTCTTGCACGAATGGACTGTTATCATAATCTTGAAAATGTTTCTCAATAGTATCAAATGTATCCTCAAGCATAGTCTTATATCTATCTTCTTCAGTAGCAAGCCAAAGATTAATTAGATAAGCCGGAGCGTGATCTCCAACGGAATTCCAATTTTTTCTCGCCTTATTTCTACCCAAACTCTCCTCATGAGCACTTAATGTAACTGCATGGATGTGCGAATAATATCCACCATTATCAGGATCTTTGTAATGCTGATCAAACAAATTAATCGTACGCTCGGTATCGTCCAATATTCTTGGATCACCTGTTAAACGATAGGTTTGAATAGGACCAGCGAGTGCATAAATTTGCTCGTAAGCAGGAATGCAATCATAATCATCGCCAAACTCAGAAACAAGTAGTTTTTGCTCTTGGTTTTGACTTTGGACCTTCAATCCGTGATACCAATAGATTAATCCAGTATCTGTATCAACAAAACGCATTTTATCGCGTAAATACTCAGTACCTTTTTCAGCAGCTTCTAGATACTCATCCTTACCTGTCAACATATAGGCTGATGCCATGCCATAAACCATTCGGGAAATGGTGTCAGTCTCTTGCAAATAGTCTGATTCACTCTTGTCACCAGTGATATTGACAAGAGTTCGGTAATTTTTGTAGTCAATAGTTTCATTAGGCCAGTTGAATTGCCAATCTAAATAGCGATTTGCAATCTGATCAACTTGTTGGACCCACCAGCCTTTGTCTCTATGCAAATAAGATTGCGCACTGTCTCCAGGAAACGTAATATAGTTGACTTCAAATTTTACTTCTTGCTCAGGGAAATATGTTCCATACGCAAAAATCATTTGCCCAGGCTTAAGGCGCTCCGCAAATAAAGAAGTACGGTCTTGCCATGATTCTCCAAGATTCTGACTTAACTTTGCATAGGAATTATCGTTGAGTGTAAGAGAGTAATTCCTACCATCTGAAGTCTCAAGCTCGATTCTCTTTTCATCAGGATGGTAAGAAGTTACATAACCAGAAACGAGGTCAGAGAAAGTAAAATCAAAAGAGTTAGTCATTGGAACGATGCAAAGTAGGATGAGTAGTCTTGGATAGCGAAGAGAGATTAGAGCTGATTAAGCTGGGCAAGGAAGACTTTGTCAAACTCATGTACGGCACCAGGATGGCGGCCTGTTATCAATAAACCATCTTGATGGACTTCTACGGTTTCACCATTGTTCTGAACAACGGTACCCCCTGCATTAACAACGTCACAGTAAATATTGTGCGCGCATGTAACTGAACGGCCCCGAAGCAAACCAGGGTCTGCGCAAAAGAGCCAAAGTGAATGACAGATCGTACCTACACAAAACTTACCTGCATCCATCTTAGTAACAGCCTGACGCAACAAATTGACCGCAGGCGCTTGATTAGTAGAGGATGAGAGCTTCGGTTCATATCTCAAACGGTCCATGGCATAACCACCGATCAAGATCATCCCTTTGTAATCGTCCAAATCAACTTTGCTTATGCAAAGATCTACAGTGACTTTGGCTGTTTTATCATTGCCCTCAAAAGAAAGGGAATCATTGCCCCACAGAAATGACGAGTAATGGACTTCGTAACCATTAGCAGGAAAAAATTCGTTGAAGACATTATATTCAGTCTCATCAAAATGCTCTTCAATAAGAACTAGAATCTTTTTTGTGTTTGACATAGAGATGATGGCGTTGGAAAAACAGCAGTTTGCTTTTTATCGTTGGCTTGCGTAGGGGTGGAAGGCGAGAGACATTTTCAGCGAATAATGCCTCTAAATCAAATCTCAATACTGTAACTTTTAAGGTTACGCGGCAGTGCTTTGGATAAATGCAGAGATGTATAACCGTATACAATACGATCAGGGATCATTTAAGGAAATATTCAAACATTTCCATCATAGGCAAAGAATGCCGGGAGCATCATTGAGAAATACTTAAATTCCCGAGGGGCTTCAATCCTGCCTCTATCATGACAATATGTGCAAAGCCTATGAAGTGCCATTGCACTTACAAATCTAGGCCAACACAATAAATCACCTAGTAATTAGGAGTATTCAGTGAAGTGGCTTAAAAACAATCAAATTGATTTTCGCCAAGAGATAATTTATTTCCTGATTGTTGATAGGTTCTATGACGGAAGCGCTGATGACGAAGAACATCGAGGAATTTGGGATCGAGGACAAAAGCCTGGTCTTTTAGATAAAACATGGCGAGATTGGGGCAAATACTGGGGTGGCAACATTGAAGGACTCATTGAAAAAATTGATTATCTAAAGTCACTTGGAGTAAGTGCAGTTTGGCTGTCACCACTTTTTGAACAAGTGGATGATATGCAGTTCAACAGAGCTCCAATGCATGGATATTGGACTAAAGATTTTAAACGTATAAATCAACGGTTCGTCGCCATTGAGGATTCATGCAGCTTAGACAATTGTAAAACCCTAAAAAAGCTAGTTGATGAATTACACAAAGCCAACATCAAGTTAATCCTTGATATTGTGTGCAATCATAGTTCTCCTGACATTAACGGCTCAAAAGGAGTTGTGTATAGTGATGGAAAACTATTAGCAGATTTCAATAACGATGATCAAGATTTTTATTATCATTATCCAGAAATAACAGATTGGGAAGATGAGTTCCAACTGATACATCACGAGATGTGCGGTCTTGCTACATTCAACGAGAAGAATATCGACTATCGCAATTATATAAAAAGTGCAATAAAAGATTGGCTTGATATTGGCGTAGATGCTCTAAGAGTAGATACAATTAAACATATGCCTCTAACTTTTTGGCAAGAATTCTGTTCAGATATTAGCGCCCACAAGCCTGATTTATTTATTTTTGGTGAATATGGATTTAGCAAACCTTGGGATCAACGAGCTGTTGACTATGCAAATCAAAGTGGAATGTCAATACTAGACTTTGGCCTGTGTGATGGTATTAGATTCGCATTTAGTGGTGAAGAACCTGGCGGATTTCACCAAATCAAGCGTGTACTGTCATACGACAAGGTTTACAAAAGAGCAAGTCAATTAGTCACCTTTATTGACAATCATGACATGCCTAGGTTCTTATCGGTTGTTCATAATGAGAAACATCTCAGACTTGCTCTTAGCATATTAATGACTCTTAGAGGTGTACCCTGCTTATTCTATGGAACCGAACAATCACTACATTGCGACATAGAAGGTGGTGCCGATCCATATAATCGTCCAATGATGGAGACATGGGATTCATCGCATCCAAACTATTCACTAATTCAAGTACTTTCTAATTTAAGAAAAGACAATCCTGCACTAGCAATGGGGAGCTATGAAGAAAGATATATCACGGAAGATATATATGTGTATACGAGGCATTATAGAGGGAATCATGTTCTTGTTTGCATCAACAAATCCACGGGGAAAACATTTAATGTTGACAACACAGGATTACCAGATGGCGAACTACAGTGTCTATTAAATCAAAAAATTATTTCAATGGTTAATGGGCAAATCAAAAATCTTTATTTGGAAGAAAATACTGCACATGTTTTCTCTATCATTGACAAACCAGTATCCGGTAAAGTTGTTGGGGTTTTTGAACTCAATGGTTTTGAAACTAAACCTGGAGAGACTCTTTGCATCACAGGTTCTGCAGATGAACTAGGCAATTGGGATACAACAAGGGCTTATGGCATGGAGTACGTCAACGAAAACACGTGGATTGCCGAAGTTGGCTTCGAGCAAAATGCCGGAGAGAAAATACGATTTAAATTCCTAGTAATGCATAATGGGAATGTTCAGACTATCGAAAACATACTACCTAGAATTATGCAGTTACCTGACAAAGATCGTATTAATATTGAAAGTATATGGAGCCAAGCAAACTAAGCCGATACCGATTCAAGGCACTCAAACTTCATGACATCAAAAGAATCAATTGACCATTCCTCAACTACTGATCAAAATAAAATTTGCCATGAAAGTCAAAATATACTTCTTTCAGTTCAAAAGTGGTTAGAAGCAAATTCCGCAGGATTGCTTGCTGAAAAGAATATTGGTGAGTTCAATGGCACAATCATGCAGTGGTTTCATTGGTACAGCAGTAATGATGGAAAGCATTGGGTCTGGCTCGAAAGTGAGGCTCCTAATCTTGCTCGCATTGGAATTACGGCAGTATGGCTGCCGCCGGCTTATAAAGGAATGAATGGCAAAAATGATACTGGATATTCAACCTATGATCTTTTTGATCTTGGAGAATTTGAGCAGAAAGGAAGTATTCGAACTAAATATGGGACAAAAGATGAATACCTAAGCGCTATAAAAACATGCAGAGCTAATGGAGTGGAAGTTTATGCAGACGCAGTCTTTAATCACAAGATGGGTGGTGATTTTGAAGAAGAGTTTGAAGCTGTACCTTTGGATGAATACAATCGACATCATGCCTTAGGCCCTGCTCAACAAATACGCTCTTGGACAGGATTTAACTTTCCAGGAAGAGGAGAAAAATATTCAAAAATGAGGTGGAGTTGGAATCACTTTGATTCCGTGGACTGCAACACATTAAACAGCAGTTATCCTGCGGTCTGGCAAGTAAAAGACAAGCCGCTTGAAGCTGAGGTTGATGGTGAACGCGGTAACTATGATTTCTTGATGGGGTGTGATCTTGATCTAGATCATCCTGATGTTAGGAGTGAGCTTAAATTCTGGGGTGAATGGACCTTAGAGAACACTAAAGCAACTGGCTTCAGGCTCGANGCAATTAAACATATCAACAGCAACTTCTTTGTCGAATGGATAAAGCATCTTGAATATTATGCNGGCAAGGACATCTTCGTGATGGGCGANTACTGGAGTTATGATATNANCATTTTATGCAAATANATTTCTAACACAAATGGGCAAATGTCNCTTTTTGACGCGCCTCTTCATTTNAATTTTCATCGTGCCAGCACATCGGGNGGGCATTTTGATATGAGANGCATACTTGAAGGAACNCTAATGAAGGAGATACCACTACTTGCAGTGACTTTNGTAGAAAACCATGATACGCAGCCTCTTCAGTCCCTTGAGTCACCAGTCAGTGACTGGTTTAAGCCACTTGCTTATTCATTAATACTTCTCAGGGCTGAAGGCTATCCATGCATCTTTCATCCCGACTATTACGGGTCAGAATACAAGGATTATGGCGTAAATGGTGAGATTCAATCCGTAAAAATCATTAGCCATAAACATTTACTTGACAGGATGTTACTTGCAAGAAAATACTTTGCCTACGGAGAACAAATTGATTACTTTGACGATCCAGACGTGATTGGTTGGACCCGATTAGGGACTGAACTTCATCCCCATGGTCTTGCCGTCTTAATGAGCGATGGTTCCGAGAATCAGAAATGGATGAATGTAGGCAAACCACATAAAAAATTTATCGACATAACTCATCACTGTGTCGACCCTGTTATCACAAATAATGACGGATGGGGAGCCTTTCAATGCAAAGGAGGTTCTGTATCCATATGGGTTGCCATAGATGCAATCCAAGCAGACCTAGAACAATCACTCAAAACATCTGACATCTGAGTTTGTGGTGACGCAAATTAAACGAGGATTTCAAAAAATATTTTGACCAATAGTGGGTATCAAACAACAACTTGCGAGATTGATAAGTTTTGTCAGAGCCAAATTGAATTCCTAGGGCGAGAGGATGTTCATGCAAATCAATCGTAAAAGCAAAAAGATTTGAGCTCAGCTCATTCCAAATTTGCAAGTCGTTTTCGAGCTAGCTCTACTTGCATTTCCGCCTCCGCCAGTTTTGCCTTACATTCCGCCACCACAGCGGCTGGTGCTTTATCCGAAAAGTTTGGATTTCCTAAACGCCCTGCCAATCCCTTGATCTCTTTTTCGGCCTTCGCGATATCTTTTTCAAGACGACTCTGCAAAGCTTCAAGATCAACCAAGCCTTCGATGGGTAGCAGCACCTGCAACTCACCACTCACACCAGCGAGTGCCTTAGCAACAGGTGCAGCCTCGGCCTGTTCCGTTGTCATTAACTCCACAGATTCCGCTCGAGTAAGCGCGGTGATATCAGCCGTGCCTTGCTCAAAAACAGCCATCAGAGCCGAGCGACCGGTCACGAAACGTACGGGCACCGTTTGTGAGGGCTTTAAACCAGCAACGGCTCTCAAATTACGAACGACTCGGATGGCAGCGATTAATTCTGAGAAGGACGCTTCCAGGCCATCATCCAAAGCAACCTCGTCCACAGCAGGCCAAGGCTGAAGGGCTAAGAACGTGGTTTCGGGTTCAGCAGTCACGCTGTGCCAAAGCTCTTCAGTGAGATGGGGCATCAACGGATGCAACATCAAATGCATTTGGCTGATTACCTTGGCCAAAACTTGTTTGGCCGTGTGTTGATCAGCTAAGGCTGCAGTGCTGGGATCCTCGCCAGGGTTTAAACGACGCTTGCTCAGTTCCAAGTACCAGTCGCAAACATCATTCCAAGCAAACTCATACAAGCCTTTAGCGGCTTCACCAAGGGCATAACTGCTGTATCGCGCTGCCGTTTCCTGATTCACGCGCGCCAACCGCGACAGAATCCAACGGTCGGCGAGCTGCAACGCTGACGGATCAGGCTCACCAAGCTGCGCGGGTGTGGCCCCACCAAGATTCATCAAGGCGAACCGGGTGGCATTCCAGAGCTTGTTGGCGAAGTTGCGCGACGCCTCCACCGTGGCAGAGGTGTCCTTCTTGCGGTCGTAATCGAGGCGAATGTCCTGGCCAGCTCCGGCCACCTCACGCACCAGAGCAAAACGCAGGGCATCGGTGCCGTAGCGCTCAATCAACAAAAGCGGATCGATCCCGTTGCCGGCGCTTTTGCTCATCTTGCGGTTCTGCTCGTCCCGCACCAGGCCGTGGATAT
>NZJA01000156.1 GCA_002691835.1 Planctomycetota bacterium | reverse complement strand
GCTTCCTTCTTTGGAGCGTTCTTCTCGAACGTCTTCACGGCTAACAAGGAGCAGATTCCTGCCTGATCAGGTTGAATTTGTTGAAATGCGGAAGCCCTCCCGGATTACCGGGGGGGCTTTTTTTGTGGGGTTCTTCCCATGTTTCACTTCAGGGATTCTGCTCGATGAGTATTTTTTGACACTGGAGTGGGGATAATCAGTGGTAGGTGAAACCCCAGATTGAAAAATGGTCTCCCATGGGAAGAAAGATGGTTCTCTTGATGATGACAGCATTATTTTCGCCAGGCTTACCTGGACAAGAGCAGGCTGGTGATTCGTCTCTCGGCGGCTGGCGACTAAAAAACAGTCCCAGTGCATATCTTCGTGAGCACGCAGAGAACCCCGTTGAATGGTGGACTTGGGGAGACGAAGCTTTTGAAGCTGCTCGATCTGGAGATCGTCCAATTTTTCTATCGATTGGTTATTCCAGCTGTCATTGGTGTCATGTCATGCGAAGGGAATCCTTTTCAGATCCCGCCATTGCCGGCTTCCTGAATACTCATTTCATATCGATCAAGGTTGATCGAGAAGATCTACCACATGTGGATGAAGTTTATATGGATGCGGTCAGGGCCATGACGGGTGGAGGAGGCTGGCCTCTCTCAGTCTTCTTGTTACCGGATGGAAAACCCTTTTATGGAGGGACCTATTTCCCACCCCGTGAGCGATTTAACAGGCCAGGCTTCCTCGAGTTGATTTCTTCCATTGAAAAAGCATGGAGGGAAGATCGTGGACGTATGAAAGAGAGTGCTGCGGGCCTGATTGAGCATCTGGAAGGGCGCGAGAACCGCCTTCATGAGGGACAGACGATGGATCTGTTCCTGTCTGGTGGGGTCGAGACCGCTGCTGCAACCTATACTCCCGATCCAGCAGGTTTTGGGAAGGCCCCCAGATTCCCTGCTCCGAGGTTTCTTCAGTTTTTGGCGGGAGAGGGAGTTTTGGTCGGCGACAGCGTTTCTTTAAACAGATCTGTTGCAGTCCTAAAGGAGATGGCTCGCGGTGGAATTTACGATCAGGTCGGCGGAGGATTTCATCGCTACAGCGTCGATGCCGCGTGGCAAGTTCCTCACTTTGAAAAAATGCTCTACAACCAGGGATCATTGGCTGAGAGTTATTTGGAGATAGGGCGCATGACCGCTGATCGGTCATTGTTGGAAACTGGGGCAAAAGTTCTGGAAGCGATGTTGATCCAATTCCAGTTGGAAAATGGAGCGTTTGCCGGTTCATGGGATGCCGATTCCGGAGGAGTGGAGGGATCCTATTATGTATGGACCCCTGAGCAGGTAGAAGAAATTCTATCGGAGGATTCTGCCCGTTGGGTTTGTGAATATCTGGGGATTGAGAAGAACGGCAACTTCGAGGAGGGGGAAGCCAGTGTTCCCCGTCGGGCTGTGTCACTGGAGGTGCTGGCGAAAACTGCAGGACTCACAGAACAGGAACTGTCGATCAAGATCCATGAGGGCATCGAAAAACTTCTCGCTGCACGAGAGTTGCGAGTCGCACCGAAACGGGATGACAAGATCATTCTTGGCTGGAATGCTCTGGCGATCTCGGGACTCGCCAAAGGGGCCGCGATCCTGGGGAATGCTGACTTTGAGCAAGCTGCGAGAAAAGCTCATGAGTCGATATCGAAAACACTTGTCGGGGATCAGGGATTCCTGCGTCGCCTTGATCGTCATGTCGATTCTGCCGGTCAAGAGCGTATGGTGGCCGGCAACCCTGCGACCCTTCAGGATGCCGCTTTATGGGTTAAATGCTGCCTGGATCTCTACGAGGCGACCTTTGACCCACAATTTGTAGCAGATGCCGAAGAGGGCATCTCAAAGATTCATGAGGAGTTCGGTCCTTTGGAACCCGAACATGGGTTTTATGAAGCTCCCGCCGAAGTTGATCTCGTCGTGGGCCGTCGTCGGGATTACTTTGATGGTGCGATTCCCTCCGGCAATGCAACGATGACTCGAAATCTCCTCAGGCTTCATGAGTTGACGGGGTCATCGGAGCACGGCGAAGCTGCTACGCACCTGGTGAAGGCTTGCCTCTCTCGAGTCGGACCTTATCCAATGGGGGCCGCAGAACTGCTGCTGGCGGTTCAAGCGATGTCGAGGCGATCTCCAGTCGTTGTGATTGTCGGTGATCCAGTTCTGGAGGAGACTCAGCAGATGATTCAGGCCGTGAGAGCCTCTACCCATCCGGGTATCATCCTTGCATTCGAGAGCGATTCAGATGAGAACGCCGAGAAACCCACCCTTCCCTTGTTCCAGGGGCGGAAATCTGCAGAGGGAAAACCTCTCGCCTATGTTTGTATCGATCAAGTCTGTGAAGTCCCATTGGGAACAGTGAAAGAATTGAATCTTCGTATCCAGGAGCTTGTGAATGAATCTGGATCGGTCAGTGAAAAGGCACCTCGGAGTCAGGCTGCCGAAGAATGAAGTCCGGAGGAGAACCCTTGGATTCTAAATCGGTCAGGATCGTCGTCGACGCTGACGGTTGCCCCGTCAAAGACGAAGTCGCCAGAGTCGCGAAAAGATTAAAATTGCCGGTGATCTTTGTGGCAAACAGGTCGATGAGGATTCCTTCTGGATCAGGTTTCCGTCTGGAAGTTGTCCCGGAACTGTTTGATGCCGCAGATGATTGGATTGCTGAGAACTGTGATTCAGCAACGGTGGTAGTTTGTGGAGATATTCCACTCGCCTCACGCTGCGTTGCTGCAGGGGCACATGTTGTCGATCCCAGAGGCCGTATTTTGGATGAAGAGACGGTCGGTGAAGCATTGGCCCGCAGGGACCTGTCGACTCACATGCGTGATCTTGGGTTGCCCACCAAGGGGCCTGCACCTTTTGAGGCACGAGATCGTTCCAGTTTTCTACAGGCGATGGATCGCGTCCTGCAACCGCTCCTCAGGGGCTAGCAGCCCTGATGTGGGATCAGGCATTCCAAGGGATCAACCGTAGTATCTTCTCCGCAGGAATCGTAGGGGGCTGCAGGCGGAGCACCACCTGTGAAGAGGTGACCCAAGAGCAGGACCGCATCGGCGATGTCGATGAGACCATTATCGTCGATATCGCTACTGTCCATGCACCCCGGTTCAGAGCCACCGGTGAAGAGATAGCTGAGCATATTGATGGAGTCACTGATATCGAGGCTTCCATCTCCACTGAAGTCGCCTCTCCTGAATGTGGATACTGTCAAATCGGGATAAACCAACTGGCAGGAAACAAAGGTGAGCGAAAATTCAACACTGTAGGCATCGAAGATACCGTCAGCATCCAGATCGGTGTCTACCACAATCCCCACGAATGCCAAAACTTCAGTCAACGTGTCGTAGTTGAAGGGGAATCCGTCAAAAGGAAAAGGGGCGGGAATGGCATCGAAAATAGCGACAGGAATCGCTGCCGGAATTGGTGGGGTGATCGCAGAAACTCCACCGGGCTCGATCGTCAACTGAAGAATGATATCGGGTAAAGAGATGCCGCCTGGACCTTGCAAGTCAGCCGGTCCAGCAGTCAATTCTCCAGAGGTGATGGTGCCAGATCCAAAAACCACGAGCGGCATGCCTGTATCGTCGAAGCTCTCCGGTGTTGCTTCGAAGAGATTCGTTCCGTCGAAATTGTTTGCAGAATCCCCGTCTACATCGATCGCTAGAAATGAAGCGACGGTGATATCAGGATCATCTTGCATTTGGGGGTCGTCCAGATTTTGGATCTCCAAGAGATTGAATTGCGGGCTCGCAGAGAGCTGTCCCTGAAGGAGGGGGTCGAGAATGGCTGAAGCTGCTGAGAGCGCTCCTCCAGTGATACTGATTCCAGAGTTGACGAAGACATCTTCAATCGGTTCACCGGCATCGACTGTCGGTAATCCGAATGCAAGAATCAGGCTGAAAGGCAGCAATAGTCTCATGTCAAATCCTCACGTCGGAATCAAGGGTCCAGATCCACACCGATTAGGCTAGATATACAGAATACCGCCTGTTTTTTAGATTATAGCGGTGTCCCTGTATGCGGGATACCCGGGGTCGAGTTGGCGTTCTCAGCGGATAAGATAGGAAGCGGAAACGGTACTATTTTCCGGGAGGAGTCCCCCTTTGAGCTTTCAGCCGCTAAACCGACGACCCTTGAGGCTTATGACCCTGGCCATGATTCTGACTCTTGCGTTTGCTACGACGGGGCCCGTGGTTCAGTCCGCAGATATTCCTTTTGTCCGCGGAGATGCGAATACCGATGGTTCTGTGAATCTTTCCGATGGCATTTGGCTGTTGCAGCATCTTTTTCAGTCGGGGCCCGGTGGAGATTGTTTCGCTGCACGTGACTTCAATGCCGATGGATCGGTAGATCTTGCAGATGCTTTATCGATCTTCCAATTTCAGCTACTGGACGGTGCTGCCCCAGAACACCCCTTTCCGTATTGTGGAGAATCAGCGATCGGCGACTGTCAGAACTATTCAGTTTGCCCTGAAGTTCCAGCGGTAGAGGTCACGAGAGATGATTTCGGAGTTTGGTTTATTGAGGGGGGATCCCTCTATGAACTTTACGAATCGTTTGGATATGAAGTCGCTGTGGATCGACTTTGGCAAATGGAATATTTCCGCAGACTCAGCCGGGGAAATCTTACAGAGGTGTTTGGGCCCGACCAACTTTCCACTGATATCAGTATTCGTATCCTGGGATATTCAGACGAAGAATACCTTGCTGGCTTTGAAACTATTTCCGAAAGAGCTCGGGAACTGGTTCAGGGATATCTGGCGGGAATTAATAGACGCATCTCTGAAGTCAATTCTGATCCAGAATTGCTTCCGTATGAGTTTCATGACTTTGGATTCGCTCCCAACGCATGGACGCTGATCGATATTATGGCCTTACAGGTCACGCTTCTGAGAAACTTTGATTCCGAAGCCCTGTCGACTCATCAACTGAATAATGCAGTGCTGCTAGCTGAACTTGAAGCGAGCCACCCCGAAGATGGGTTGACGATGTTCAACGATCTTCGTTGGCTTGATGATCCGGATGCTCCGACGATGATTCCACCGGTCAGCTCAGGCCTTCTTCCATCTCAAATGCCAAATCCAGCACCGATACCTCAGGCAGGCCAATACCAAGCTCAAAATTTACGTGAGCTCAGAGACGGTGTTCATGATTTCTTCGAAGGAACGAAAGATCGACTCTCGTCGATCGGAACCCCTCCGAGTATGGGCAGCTACGCTTGGGTGGTGAGTGGAGACCTGACAGATACTGGTCGGCCAATTATTTATTCTGGACCTCAAATGGACTTCACAGCCCCGGGACTGATCATTGAGGGGTCTCTGCGAGGGGCAGGGATCGATGTTTCGGGAATGGCGCTTGCAGGTTTGCCGGGAATCATCATTGGTCGAACTCCTCGTCATGCATGGTCGGGGCAGGTGGCTCATGCCCACACCGTGGATATTTACCTGGAGGAAGTGGAAGACATCTTTTTACATCGTGTTGAAGTCATCCCTATGGGGAATGACCAGTTCTTTAACTTGCCGATTTATCGAAGTGAACATGGACCCATCGTTTCCCCGATTATCCTGACCACTGAAAATCTTGAGGGTCCAGTTGCTGCTTGGAAGTACGCACATTGGCAAAAAGAATTGCAAACGGTGGACGTGAACCTTGACTTCGTGATGGCTCGCAATATGCAAGACTTTGGAGANGCCATNGATNANTTCTGTGTCAGTCTCCATATTTGNTATGCCGATCGNCGNGGNAANGTGGGNTATTGGATGTCGGGANTGGATCCCGTTCGCGNGGAGAGTGCNGATCCNCGNCTNCCACANCTGTCGGATGGNTCGATGGANTGGACNCAGCCTGTGACCTACAAAGANCGNCAGACGANNNCNAATCCNAGTCGNGGNTGGATNGCAGGNTGGAANAANAAAGCGNCNTCNGGTGAGGCGGGGGGAGCNAACCCCGGTCANGCATACGGNCGTTTTCANNGAGCTCATGCCATGCAGGANCGCCTTCANGAGGCNNCTNTGGAAGGNCCCCTNGACTTNGANGCGATNCGNGANCTCGCTTTGGAGATCAGTGCTACAGACTGTTGTCATCTCGGCAATAGCGGAGGTAACAAGTGGTTCTTTGTTGAGGATTTTTTCACGCAATCTGTCGAAGCGAATCTCAGTGCTGATCGTTTGGAAGCCCTTGAGCTTCTGGAAAACTGGGATGGTTATTTTGTCGAGGGCGGATCGGAAGGTTGGGTGAATGCGACGGTGAACTCAGACGCTTGGGTTTTACAGGATCGCTGGATAACGAATATGTTGGAGTTGGTTTTTGAAGATGAGCTCAACACCGAGACATTGGGCTGGAGCAATCAGGGGAAAAATCTGCTCTTTAATGTGCTTTTGAGGTCGTTACCAGGGTCTTCGCCTCAGCTTGCCAATCAGATTAATTGGTTTGAAGACCGGGGGAGTGGTTTAAAACCGACGGACCCCGCACAGTTAGTGGTTCTCGCTCTCGATATTACTTTGGGTGAACTGGGTCCAAGACCTTGGAATGAGCCAAGGGATACGATTGATTACGTTGCCGATGGAAGTCTCGGGTTGGTCTGGAGCTCTCCCTGGCTGAATCGATCCACGTATGCACAAGTTGTCGAGTTGGGTTCTGGTGGTCCGGTTCGAATCGAATCGATGATTCCTATGGGGCAATCGGGCGACATCCGAGTGGGCCCTTCAGGAGAGCCCATTTTCAATGAGAACTATTTTGGGTTCACCGAAGTGTTTGATGGATTTCTTCATAGGGATTTCCCGCTCTTCACGGAGGATTCAGGCGAGTGACCCGGAAATCTCTTTGGTTTCTGTTCCTGCTACTTTGTGGCTGCCAGACAGCATGGATTGCCTCCAATGCCGGGGGAGTCGTCTCGAGAATGGCAGGCTCAAAGACCCCTGAGGAATTGCTGAGTTCTCCCGGGTTACCGGAACGCTGGCGCAGCGCACTTGTCGAGTTACCTTCCCTTCTCCAATTTGCCAGAGATTCAGGTCTCAGTGTGGGAGGGGCCTATCAGCGGATTGATATCGAGGAAAACCCTGTCAGCTATATCGTCGTTGCTGCCAATCGGGAAGATCTGGCACTTTTCCATTGGGACTTTCCAGTCGTCGGCAGCGCTCCCTATAAGGGGTTCCGATTTATTCAGCATGCCGAGCTTGAAAGAAAGCGTTTGGAAAGAATGGGATTGGAAGTGGAGATTTATCCAGTTTCCGCTTTCAGTAGTCTTGGTTGGTTTTCAGAAACTTTGCCGGGTGGAGTCCTGAGCCTTCCGGAGTCTCAAAGAGTTCGTACTATTTTCCATGAACTTGTACACCGAACAATTTTTGTGAGTGGACGCGCAGATCTTAATGAAAGCCTTGCCAACTATTTCGGCAACGAGCTTTCTAGGAAGTGGTTTTTGCTAAAGGGCGGGGAAGAGAGCTCGGCGTTACTGGTTATCGAACGCGAAATTCATGACGAAGAACTTTTAAGAAGTCATCTCTTGGAGCTTCAGAAAAACTGGACTTCAGAAACGCTGAAGGCTGATTTGGAGTCCTTTTCAGGGGTCTTGCAGCAAGAGTCATGGATGTCGCAAATGGGGCAACAAAATTCTGTCCGAAATTGGACCCTTCCTACGATACTGATGTGGCAGGTCTACGATGCAGGGGCATGGCCCTGGCCAGAACTCTGGCAGAGCTGTGATCAGGACTTCCAGGTATTGAAATGGCGGATTCGCCAAGATTTTTCTGGAACTCCCTGAAAGCTGGGCCCGTTGCTTGGATGTCAGTTCTAGAGGGTTTTGGGCCCAGATAGAAGTGAACAGACAGCTGCGGCCCTGATCCCTTCATCTGGACAGGCACCAGACCCGCAGAAAGGGAGATCCATGAAAATGAAAAGCGAAGACCAGAAAAAGACGTTTGAGGAGGTGTTTCTGCCGTACCTCGACGATGTCTTCCGCTTCTCACTGGGTCTGACTCGTAATCGGGCCCAGGCGGAAGATCTGGTTCAAGATACCTACATGAAGGCCTTCAATGCATTCACGACCTTTCGGTCTGGGAGCAATGCCAAATCGTGGCTCTTTAGAATCTGTAAGAATCATTTCATTGACCGCTACCGAGTGAAGGCGCGGAGACCCATTCATCAGTCTCTGGCTGTGGATGTCGCTACCCGTGATGCTCGTCATTCTGTGCAAGTTTTTGAGCGTGACGGAATTGAAAATGAAGAGACTTTTCTCGACCTTTTCGGAGATGAAGTGAATCGATTTCTGAGAGAGCTTCCCGAGGATTTCCGCAAGGCTCTGCTGTTGTGTGATCTGGAGGGATTGCGTTACGAAGAGATAGCTGAGATCCTTGATGTCCCAGTGGGGACGGTCCGTTCACGGATTTCAAGGGCGAGAGCTTTTCTTCGGGAGCGCCTCGAGAGTTACGCGACCGAATTGGGTTATGGCAAGGGATAATGGAACAGGATCAGGACTCATGAATGATTGTCTCCACTATCAGGAAAAACTTCACGATTGGGTCGACCAAGAGTTGGACGCTCCCACCAGTGAAGAGATAGATCTTCATCTTTCCCATTGTCCCCAGTGTGCGGATGCTGCCAAAGGTATCCAGCACATGAAGCAATTGATTCGGAGCAAGGCTTGGAAACCGCAGACTCCTGAGAACCTCCGTGTTGGGGTTCAGGAGATGTTGACGGTCGAATCGACTCGAATGCAGACCCGTTCGCGCTGGTCGGGGCGGACGATTCTTCCCCTTGCTGCGACGGCTGCATTGATCCTCATATTTTTAACGCCTGACATTTTTAACCCAGCGGCTTTTAATTCCAGTCTCGATGCGAGCGTGATCAGTGAGCCGGTTTTTGATTCTCACCTGCGCTCTCTCAGTGGTGATGATCAACCAGAAGCTTTGTTTAACTCCCATGAGGTCGCATCCCTGTATATTACTGAAATGCTCGATCGTCCGATTCAGGTTCCTGAGTTCAAGAATTTCGAAATCTGGGGAGTGTCAGCCCTAAGCGTCAAGGGGCACGAGATACCAAAGATTTTTTATCGAGGGGCAGATTCACATCTGTCCCTTTTTCTTGTTTGTATGAAACTTGAAGCCTCATCGGGGATTCATACCCTCAAAAATGGCGTGGGATTCACAGTCTATTGTTTTCCAGGTGCCGACTTTTGCTGTGTGATGGCAACCTCAGATTGCCCTCAACTTCAGAATTACCAAATGGTGATCGGCGATTGCTTCTGCCAAGTGAAGAATTGCTCATCGGGCTGTGGTTGCCACAAGTAAGCAACCGGGACTTCGCCTCCCTGGAACGGGAATCGCCAGATTTTCCCTCATCGGCTTCAAATCCCACCTTTTTGAGCCCAATTCACGGTTTATAGTTCGAGAATTTTTGGAAAGTACATTCCCATCGATAAGAAGACTTGCGAGAATTCACGGAGAAGATCATTCTTCTTGTGGGGGCGAGTGGCGGAACTGGCAGACGCGGGGGACTTAAAATCCCCTCCCCGTTTGGGGGTCCGGGTTCGATTCCCGGCTCGCCCACACTTTTCTTTCTCGAAGGGAGACTTCATGTCTCGATTCGCTTTTCACAGTTCAGGCCTTTGTCTTGGCCTCTGTGCTCTCCTGCTTTTTCTTGCCGGTTGTCAGGCTGGAGGCGCAGGGACTCTGAGGTTAAGGGGTGAGAACTGGTCTCCGACACCTGGCGGAGCTATTCGGGCTTCAGATCTGGGATCGGCTGGAGATTTGATCGATCTCGAAGGCGACCTTGGATTGGGTGAAGAAGAATCGCTCTGGGTTTATGCCATCGAAAGTGATCTCGGTCTGGGAACCGTTGAAGCAACCAGTATCGATTTCACGAGTTCAGGCTCCAACATTCTGACTGGGAATCTGGATTTTGGTGGAGAAATCTTTGAGGCAGGAAGTATCTCCAGTGACCTCAATCTTGCTGTGACAACTGTTCGAAACAAAGGTTCCTTGCTGGGGTTGGGTCCTGTCGGGCTGAAGTACCTTTGGGGGGCTGATCATTTGGTCCTTGATTCAACGATTTCAGGAACTGTTAACGGAACATCCACGACGGTTACCGAAACTCTGGATGAATGGATACCCACCATTGGTCTGGGGGCCAGCTTCGCGATCCCCGTCGGAAGTAACTGGGGATTGGAACTGGATGCTGAAGTCGCTGGTCTGTGGGTCAGTTATGGCGACATCGATGGCACGTACCAGGGAACAACCCTTAGAGCTGGATTGAGGCAAGGCTCAGGGATGCTACTCGGAATCGGTCATCGTTCGTTGATCATCGATATTGATGATGACGGTTCCGGAACCTCTGCAGATATCGATTTAGGTGGAACCTATCTCTTTCTGGAATGGGCGATTTAACCAGTTCATGAGTCGCAGATTCGATAAGGGTCTTTACCAAAAGATAAAAAAAGGGAGTGTCCCACATGGGACACTCCCTTTTTTTGGAGGTGAGTTTCTACGGACAGCTGATCGCTGCCGCACAATCGAGGGCATCTGTTGTGGGATCTGGTCCACAGTTTACAGCTCCCGGTGCCGGCATCGCTGTGCCAGAAGAGAAAAGGAACGAGAGCGTAAATATGGGATCTCCGATGTCGAGAGCTCCGTCATCGTTGGCATCGCTGGCGTCGACACAATCGGGTACTCCAGCACCTCCGAAAAGAGAAGAGAGCAGTGAAACGGCATCGCTGATATCCAGAGCGCCGTCGAGATTGCCATCTCCCCGACGAAAGAAGGGAGCTTCACAGGCGTCCAGAATCCCGTTGCCATCGGTATCACCATTTTGGGTGAGGATTTGGACGAGATCCCAGGTTCCATTGTTGTCACAGTCTTCTGGAGTGGCCTCGTAAGATTGCTCCAAGCCGTTGAGATCAAAAGTATCGACGTCTCCGTCCTGGTCCAGGTCATGCAGTGCACATGGCGAATCGGCATTAAAGGTTCCAGGGGCATCTCCGGTCCAGCAGTCGATAAAACCGGGAAGATCCGCATCGTCGAGGAAGTTATTACCGTCGGTGTCGTATTCAGCTCTTCCCAGAGAATCCAGGAAAGCGACGACTTTATCTTGCTCACTTTTATCGAGGTTGTTCCACGCTTGCGAAGAGGCGAGCGCGTCACCAAAGTGCCAGTTCACAGAATCATTGACACCTTGGTAAAGGTCTTGAACCAAGACACGACCATCATGGAGTAGCTGGCCACGGATTCTCAAACCCCAGAGAGGAGGGGTTTTCATTTCAGTTTCGAGAGCATCGCCTTGAGCAATCCCATCGCCGAGAGCTCCCATGTCATGAAGAAGAAAATCACTGTAGGGGCGGAAGGTGACGCCTGACATTCCAGGCTCTGAGCTGGCTCCTGTGGTGAACTCCGGATGATGGCATTCAGCACAGCCAATACTGGTAAAAATGGCCTCTCCGGCCATTCCACTTCGAGGGGTCTGTGGGGGAGGTGCCAAGAACTTTTGGAAATCAGTAATTCGTTCAAGATAAGGAACGCCGTTGTCCATCGGCTCTTCAGGATCAGGGACCGAATCACAGATGGGTAACAAAGTGGTATCACCATTGGGAGCATTCTCTGCAACCAGGATGCTATTCGTTATTCCCATTTCCATGAGAGTGGCATCGCCGCTGAAGGACATGAGGGTTGCCAATTGGGATTTCCAACCGAATCGACCCACTGCGAAGGGGGCGGCGGGGTTTTCAAGAATTGGAACCCAGTGAACCACTCCACCATTGCTTTGGAGGGCAATGATGTCTGCTCCATCGACGGCTTCAACCAAGCCCGCTCCAAGAATCGACGGGGTGACTCGATCAGCGATAATCGTGGCAGTTGCGGGCACGATTTCCAGACACTCACTCGAGATCGCATTTGCTTGAAGAAGTGAGCCACCCTCTGCATTGAGTGGGTCAAAAGGATCGCCTTTGTCAGCAGCTCCGAAGCGGGTCACTGTAATCGGGCTGGTTCCTCCGATGGGGAGGGCATGGCACGAAGCACAGGAATCCTGATTGAATCCTGGGCCAAGTCCTTCAGCTTCACTGAATGAACGCAGGAACTGGTCTTTTCCAAGGAAAAATCTCTCCAGCTGATCACTGTTGAGAAAGGATAGAGGATCTCCTGCTTTTGGTTGGGGTGTCTGTGCCTCTGTAATGTTGGTGAACGTCATGATCACCAACAGTATCAACGCAGCAAAATTCTTCATTGAAGAAAAGAACCGTGGAGTCATGGTTTCTCTCTCTCTCCCGGCGATCGTGGCTCCATGAAGACGGAATCGGATCGCCTAATTTCAGGTGAAGCCCCGAAAAGGTCTTCAGCCTGTTTTCCCGTTCGAATAAGTTCCCCCCGGAACTCGATCGCCATTCAGGGTGATCCCTGACAGCTTGCAAAAAACGGGGTACTTCATTCCCGCAGGAATGAAGTACCCCGGTTAAGACTCTTTCCCGGCACGATCCCTGGCGAAATCAGCACATGGGATCGTGCCGGAAAGATCAAACTAGGTCGCCCTCAGGGCGAACCGGGTGTTTACGGACAACCAGCTGCGCAGTCAAGTCCGTCAGTTGTCGGGTCGACTCCGCAGTTAACAGGCTCAGGCATCACAGCCCCTCCGAAAAGGAAGCTGAGTGCTGCGACCGCATCGGCGATGTCAAGACTTCCGTCGTCGTTCGTATCTGCAGCGTCCTGACAGTTCACTGGGCTTGAATTAAACAGCAACTGAAGCACATTGACAGGGTCGCTGATGTCGCGACTTCCATCGAGATTGACGTCACCCCTTTGGAAGGTTATGACACCGGTTCCGTTACAACCCGAGATCTCAATTGCGAAATCATCGATCCCCGCCTCTGCGAGAGAGTTGTTTGGTGCGTCGGTTGCTGTGAATCGAACCCGGGTGTTGACACTCGGTGTCAGGATATCACTGACCGAAAACTGAAAGTTTTGCCATGATCCAGATGTACCAAGAGCTCCGCCAACAACCAGGGCAGTGTTCCAAGTGACTCCGCCGTCGTTGGAAACGGAGACCACAAAGTCATCTTGCTGAGTCGGATCTGTTTCAATGTTGGCATACCAGAGATTGAAGCTGATCACAGCGTCGGTGCCTGCAAGGTTGAGGTTCGGGCTGATGAGGTGAGTGGGTCCACCGTCGATGTCCGCAGATCCGGCAGCACCGCCAACGGCCCCATTGCCAGTGATCCAGCAGAGAGCGCCACTCGCAGAGTCTTCTGGCTGTGATTGGACTCCGCCACTGGTCGTTCCATTTGGATCGGCCAGTTCCCATGCTCCGGCAGTCAGCGAGGCATCCGATTCAACGGTCCAGCCGTCAGCCAAACCCGACTCAAAGTCGTTCAGATCGGTTGTCAGGGTATCTGCTACTGGAAGGGTGGACGTTGCGGAAGTCTCTGTGACTCCATTCGTCAGAGAAGCGGTGACAAACCACGCGATGGACGAACTGGCGGTATTCCCGTCAAGAACTCCTTCGTAAGTCTGTCCACCACTGGCGGTCATCGGAGTCTGAACGAATCCAGCACCATCTGCAGAAGTGTGCAGGAGAACCGTTGCCTGATCGAGAATGCCTCCACCGAATGCTTCTACGGAGACCTGAACAATCGTCGTGTCGGTGCAGGGGACCTGATTCGGATTGGTGAGTGAAGGTGAAATGGTGAGTCCGATGGGGGCCTCATTCATCCACACTTCGGTTCCTGTGCAGGTTCCGATGACCATGTCGAGCCAGCCATCGCCGTTAATGTCAAAGACGGCAACGTCATGAACTCCGTTAGGGC
>NZJA01000155.1 GCA_002691835.1 Planctomycetota bacterium | reverse complement strand
GGCCGAATGGACCCCAAATTTTCGGGCTTCATAAGAGGCAGTTGAGACCACTCCCCGGGGGCCAGGGTGGCCGATGACAAGCGGTTTCCCCTTGAGGGAAGGATCGTCGAGAGCTTCCACAGCGGCAAAAAAGGCGTCCATGTCGGCATGGATGACTTTCCAGCGGGGGTCCAGTGGGTCGATTGCCAAAGCCAGCTCCCTTCTTGTCGAATCGTCCCTGATTCTCTCTGAAGGTCAAGATCCCGGTCTGATGGCGAAAAGTGAAGGGGGTGGCTAGAATGCTCTCCGAGAGGAAAAACGATGCCCACGATCACCTTGCCCGATGGCAGTCAGCGCACTTTTGATCATCCAGTTACCGGCTTTGAGTTGGCCGGAGATATTGGAGAACGTCTTCAGAAAGCAGCGATAGGAATCGTGGTGGACGGAGATCTGTGCGATCTTTCGGCAACCATCGAAAAGGATTCCCATGTTTCCATCGTGACCGGTGGATCGAAAAAAGACGAACCTGCGATAGAAACCCTTGAGCTGGTGCGGCATTCTTGTGCCCACGTCATGGCCGAGGCGATTGAGCGGGTGATTCCGGAAGCTCAACTCGTTTATGGTCCCCCGACTGATCAAGGCTTCTATTACGATATTCGATTCCCCGAAGATCGTCCTCTTAGCAGCGATGACTTTCCAGCGATCGAAAAAGAGATGAAAGCAATCATCGCCGAAGACCGCCCCTTCACTCGCTATGAATTAGATTTAGATGCGGGTTTGGAAAAAGTTCGAGGAGAAGGCAGCAAGTACAAGATCGATAATGCGGAACGCGCGATTGAAGCGGGGTCTGATCGTCTTTCCTGGTATGCAACAGGTGAGCCTGGTGATCATTGGGAAGACTTGTGTCGTGGACCTCATGTCCCAAGCACTGGTCGGATCGGAGCTTTCAAGCTCATGAGTGTGGCGAGTGCCTACTGGCATGGTGATGCCAACAGTGATGGGCTGACCCGAGTTTATGGCACGGCTTTTCCTTTTCCGGCGCAGCTTCAGCGCCATCTCGATCGGCTGGAAGAAGCTCGTCGAAGAGACCATCGAGTGGTGGGCAGACGGCATAACCTCTTTAAAATCGATGAGACAGTGGGGCAAGGCCTTGTCCTTTGGCAACCAAATGGATCTGTGGTTCGCCGTGAGTTGGAAGAGTTCATTCGAGAGCGTTTGATCGCAACCGGCTATGACATGGTGTACACCCCTCATGTTGGAAAATTGGACCTATATCGAACAAGTGGTCACTTTCCCTATTACCGCGAGAGTCAGTTTCCTCCGTTGATCAATGGCGATTTCCTGGAGGTTCTCTCGGATGAAGGCTGCTCGTGTGCAGAGCTGTCCAGCCGAATCGGTGAGGGGGAAGTCGAAGGTTTTATGCTGAAACCGATGAACTGTCCCCATCACATCAAAATCTATGCTGCTGAGCAGCGCTCTTATCGGGATTTGCCGGTAAGGCTCGCTGAATTCGGAACAGTGTATCGGTGGGAGCAGTCTGGAGAGCTGAACGGACTGACTCGAGTTCGTGGATTCACTCAAGATGATGCCCATATCTTCTGTACTGAAGATCAGGTTGCCGACGAAATCAAAGGTTGTCTCGACCTCGTGAAATTAGTTCTGACGGCATTGGGGCTGGAGGACTATCGAGTCCGAGTCGGACTTCGCGATCAAGATTCGAGCAAATACACCGGAGACCCGGCCCGCTGGGATCGTGCTGAACAGGCCTGCAGAGATGCTGCCGAGACCTTGGGAGTCACCTTCTCAGAAGAGGAAGGGGAGGCTGCATTTTATGGACCCAAGATCGATTTCGTGGTGTCTGATGCGATCGGTCGTGAGTGGCAGCTCGGGACAGTTCAGGTCGACTATAATCTGCCTGAACGATTTGATCTTACCTACACCGGAGCCGACAACGCCACCCATCGACCAGTGATGGTGCACCGTGCTCCCTTCGGTAGCTTCGAAAGATTTGTTGGAATCCTGATCGAGCACTTCGAAGGAGCATTTCCAACTTGGCTTTCTCCAGAACAGGCCCGCGTCTTACCCATTAGTGAAAAACATGTGGAGTATGGCGAGAAGGTTTATGCCGCTCTGAAGTCTCGGGGAATCCGGGTGACGATGGACGATTCGAATGAACGGGTCAATGCAAAGATAAAGGTAGGGGCTGAGGAAAAGATTCCTTACCTGTTGATCGTCGGGGGCAAGGACGCCGAAGCTGGAACGGTATCAGTCCGGCAAAGAGGAGTCGGCGACCGAGGCGCTGTTGGTCTGGAAGATTTCCTGACAGAGATCACTTCAGAAATTCAAGAGAAGAAACTTCCCCCGCGGAATGAAGAGCCAGTCTAATGCTTTTCGCCGTGAGCCTTTGGGAGGTCTTCGCTATCGTTCTGGTTTTACTCTTCATCGTCTTTTTACCGACGGTGTTGGGTTGGATTGGAAGTCGTGAAGGGGATGACTCATGAGGACAGCCATCGTTGGTGCAACAGGAGTGGTCGGGCAGGAAATGCTGTCGTTGCTCGAAGATTCTCCCCTCGGTGAGGAAGCTCCGCGGCTGGTGGCTTCACCCCGCAGTGCCGGTAAAGAGTTCTCTTTTCGCGATCAATCTCTTGTGGTGGAGGCTCTCGATTCAGACCTCGATTTGACAGGGGTGGATATCGCCCTTTTTGCAGCAGGTGGATCGATTTCGAGAGAGTGGGCTCCCAGGTTTGTGGACCAGGGTGTTGCCGTGGTGGACAACTCTTCGGCCTTCAGGTTGGACCCTTCTGTTCCATTGGTCATCCCTGAGGTGAATGGCGAGACGATTCCTCGGGGACCAGCGATCATTGCGAATCCCAATTGTTCGACCATTATTTTGCTGATGGCCTTAAAGCCAATTTGGCACCTCGGCCCCGATCGCTTGGTGGTGGATACTTATCAAGCGGTGAGTGGAGCTGGCCTTGCCGGATTGGATGCTCTCGAGAGAGAATCCGCAGGCGGTGAATTTATTCAGGGAGATCCCTTCCCATTTCCGATTCATGGAAATCTGTTTCCAGCGATTGGCGAAACAGATGGGGAAGGAGTCACTGTCGAAGAGCGCAAAATGCTCGATGAGTGTCGGAAGATTCTGGGAGCACCTGAGCTGGTCGTACAGGGAACCTGTGTCAGGGTTCCTGTTGCACGATGTCATTCCCTCGCAGCCACTTTGATCTTTGGTGATCACGATCATGCGCGCCTTGATCAGGCGAAAGAGGCTCTGAAAGAAGCCGAGGGGGTGATCTTTCACGATGATGCGGAAAATCCACCCACCCCAGGCCCGCTCTCTGGTGCCCATCCTGTTTCAGTTGGGCGCTTACGGGCTCCATTCGCGGATACCCTGCAGATGTGGATCGTCGGAGATCAGGTCCTCAAGGGAGCGGCACTGAATACAGTCCAGATCGCAGAGAGATGGAGTTTTCCCTCTTGAGTGCTGGAGAATATTTCTATCGTCTGGTCGTTGCTTATGACGGAACCGATTTTCACGGGTGGCAGGAAAATACGGGTGTCCGAACCGTGCAGGGGGCTCTTCGTGCTGCTGTTGAGGTTCTCTGTGAGGGACCACCCGGTGTGGAAGGTTCCAGTCGCACTGATACTGGAGTTCATGCTCTGGGACATTTGGTGAGATTGCAGATGGATCGGGATCATGATCCTGAGGAGTTACAGAAATCTCTCCAAGGAATTACTCCAGACGATATTGAAATCGTATCTTGTGAAAAAACGACAGCAGATTGGCACCCTCGATTTAATGCGGTAGCGAAACGATACTTGTATCGGATATGGAATGGGCCTCGTAAATCCCTTTTTGAAAATCGAACCACCTGGTGGATACGATCCTCTCTCGATGTCGAGGCGATGCAGAAAGCGGGTCAATGTTTACTGGGACGTCACGATTTCGCATCTTTCAGAACTCGATCCAAAGATGAACCTGAGGATACGGTCCGTTCGGTGTTTGATTTGAAAGTCGAAAAGTCGGGAAACCATATTCTGATTCAAGTGGTCGGAGATGGATTTCTCTATCGTATGGTTCGAAATATCACCGGAACCCTCGTCGATGTCGGTCGGGGACAAACCTCGTGGAATGAGCTGCCGAAAATCCTCGAAGCCACTGATCGGCGGGAGGCAGGGATTACGGCTCCACCGGAAGGGTTGTTTCTGGTAGAGGTCACAACCGAATCTGAACCGCTCTTGAAGTGTACTGTGGGCGATCCCTTGCAGGATCGGTCATTTTAGCCAACGGCTGATCCGCACTTTGATCGCTAATTCTCGTACTTCTGGGGGGGGCGCCCTCCGTTCCATGGAACAGAATCGGCGTTCATGTTATGAATAATGCGGGGTTTGAGCCTTTACGGTGGCCCCAAAACAGGCCCAGGAGAGGGAAGCTTCTTGAGACCTGATCGATCCCGGCCCGAAAAGAATCCCCGTCCCCGCCTGGTGGCATTCGGGGGAGGAACCGGCATGTCGACTCTGCTAACCGGATTGCGTGAGCAGCCGGTAGAGGTCACTGCTGTGGTTTCGGTGAGTGACGATGGTGGATCGTCCGGGCGCCTGAGAAAAGATTTTGATATGGCCCCACCCGGGGACATTCGAAATTGCCTGCTGGCACTCAGTAGCCAGGAGCCTCTCTGGGCACGACTTCTCGATTANCGTTTNGAAGAATCNGAACTGGCGGGGCANTCNGTCGGNAATCTNNTNATTACAGCNCTNACTCGNCTCAANGGNGATTTTGATAGNGCGATTCGGGAAATGAATCGCCTNCTTNGAGTNCANGGAAAAGTACTNCCNGCNATCGGTGAAAAGNTNACNCTGATCGCNTCTCATCCGGATGGNACNAAATCCACCGGNGANGANCANATCGTTCGNAGTGGGAAAGCNATNATTCAGGTGGAGTCGAGNCCGAGAGTTCTTGANCCTGCTGAAGACGTNGCNCAGGCCATCGANGATGCNGACGTTCTNGTNTTTGGNCCAGGNAGTTTGTTCACGAGTGTNATTCCNCCTCTTGCTNATCGAGGGNATNCGTCGTCGNGTTGTNGAGAGTAATGCACTNAAGATTTATGTNGCCAATGTNATGACCCAGCCGGGNGAAACNGANCGNATGGGNTTGGCAGATCACCTNGATGCTCTCGAGCGTCATGCNGGAAAGCCGATCATTCAACATGTCTTGGCTCATGACGGGACATTNACCGAGNAGATGGAAGNCANNTACTCTTCNCGNGGTTGNGAACCGGTNNTNTACAGNGGTGANCTNGGGGGAAGAGGCGTNCGCGTCACGACCAGCGACTTTATCGACCACGNTGNGGTNATNGCNCGTCACAGNCCNGACCTCACNGGGCGTNTNATCGGNGAATTGGCCATGACCAGAACAGGATTCATTCTTTGAGCNNNCAAANTGTCCAACTNAAAATNACNCATGTTTCTGGGCTTCATGCCCGNGCCTCGACCGAATTTGTCCGNCTNGCNCAGNGATNNTCGTCTNCGNTCATNGTNCGCAAGGTNGGCGGGGGNGAAGTCGATGGNAAGAGCATCATCTCNGTCATGACTTTGGGTGCGCAATTAGGAGACGAGATNGAGATCGAGACAGATGGTAGCGATGCCNCNGAAGCTNTGGAGGCNCTTGCNGATCTNGTNCGNAAGGANTTCCATGGAGTTTGAGGAGATCAGTTGATGGAGATCAAAAAGGGAATTCCTGTCAGCCCTGGGATCGCTATGGCTGAAGTACTCGTTCTCGATTCGCAGGAAATCCGTATTCCTCAAAGATTCATCACGAAAGATGAAGTCGAAGCTGAGATATTGCGCTTCGGAAAAGCGGTGGAGGACTCCAACCAACAGCTTGAGGAAGAAATCATGCGCCTTGAGGGTGAAGTCGAAATTCACGCTCGAATACTTTCAGTTCATCGCGACCTTGCTGCTGATCCAACATTGCACAAGGAAGTTCAGCAGGCGATCAGGGATCAATGCTATACAGCCGAGCATGCTCTCAGCCGAGTGATGAATCAATATGTGCGAAAACTTCAACAAACCAAATCGCCACTTTTATTGGAACGGGTGCACGACCTTAAGGACGTGGAAAAGGTGCTCTTGAGTACTCTTTTGGGAACCCGTATCGAGACACTGTCAAATCTGGACTCTGAAGTTGCGGTGATTGCTCATAACCTGACTCCTGCACAGACAGCGAAGCTCGACCCCGAAAAAGTGATCGCATTTGCCACGGACGTCGGGGGAAAAACCTCGCATACGGCCATTATGGCGAGGGCTCTCGGAATCCCTGCAGTGGTCGGAATCGATGACATTTCGACGGCGGTTGTCGGTGGAGACCAAGTCATCATTGACGGTTATCGAGGGATCGTAGTCATCGATCCGACAGAGGAACAAATCGAGGAGCATCAAGCTCGATCCCGTGAGATGGACAGGATCTCGCAGAATTTCCGCAGTCAGGCGGCTTTACCTGCAGAGACGATCGATGGTCACCGTCTTGAAGTACATGCCAACATCGAATTGCCGACGGAGGTCGATTCAGCAGTCGAATGGGGAGCTGCAGGGATCGGACTCTTTCGATCGGAATTCATTCACCTTCAAGCTCCTGAAAGTGGCGAAGAGGTCCATCTGCAGCACTATTTGTCGGTCCTCAAATCATTGAATGGGCTACCGCTGACGATTCGAACTTTGGATCTTGGGGGAGACAAACTGCCGGAAGGTTCAGCGGATGAAGAAAACCCATTCCTGGGCTGTCGCTCGATTCGTTGGTGTTTGGCGAATCCAGAACCTTTTCGTGCGCAGATTCGCGCGATCCTGAGAGCCGGTGTTCATGGGCCGGTACGGCTGATGCTTCCGATGATCACGACGATTCCAGAACTGGATCGTAGTCTGCAAATCATTGATGAAGTCAGCGACGAATTAAGGACTGAGGGTGTCGACTTCGATGAAAACATTCCTATTGGGGTGATGGTTGAAGTGCCTTCCCTCGCGCTTGTTGCCAACCACGTAGCTCATCGCGTTTCATTTCTCAGTGTGGGGAGTAATGACCTCGTTCAGTACACCCTTGCTGTGGATAGGGGAAATGAACAGGTGGCCGATCTTTATGATCCGCTCCACCCCGCTGTTCTTCAGTTGATCTCCTCGCTGATACGGGTGGGGGAAGAGCACGACATTCGTGTTTGTCTCTGTGGGGAAATGGCTTCTGAGGTGATTCATTTGCCGTTGCTCGTGGGGCTCGGCCTGCGGGAGTTCTCGATTACTCCTCAGCTGATTCCTGAGGTGAAGCAGGTCATCCGGCATCTGGTCGATTATGAGGTCAGAGATTTGGCGACACGCTGTATGCAGTTATCGGACGGTGAGAGTATTTCTCGGGAGTTGCGTCTCTGGACCCTTGAAAACCTTCCAGAAGTCTCTTCTCGACTAATCTAGAGGATTTCCCTTCCGTGGCGCCGATTTCCCGGTTTGCCGCATTTTTTCCTGCGTCGTAGTCTTCTGAGGACCTTCCAAAGGGGTCCCTCCCGGTCCCGTTGTGGGCTTGTCCCGGGAGTCGATCCGGTTTCTCCCACCCAGCCTGGGATAAACCCAACCCGCACCTCAACGGTGCGCTGGAAGGCATGAAAATGTTTTCACGTCAGAAATCACTGGTCGGACTCGACATTGGCAAT
>NZJA01000154.1 GCA_002691835.1 Planctomycetota bacterium | reverse complement strand
TTGGTGATCATATATTATCCGGCTTGCGTCCTTTGGAATCCATGTTCCATTTTCGAATATCATTCCAAATAGGCTTAATCCCGCGTTAAGGGCTCAATTCTCGCCCACAGACCCGTCTTCAGGCTCAAAACCCATCGGCTCGAGTTGTTCCAAGGTTTCAGGGTTGGAAGTGACGAAATGGACCTGAACTGCCCTTCGAAGGAACTTCCATTGCCGGTTCTCCTTCTTCAGGGCGTCGACATAGGTCCCGGTGACAGTCATCCCTGCTCCGGATTCGCCATCGACAAAGGTGGCCAACAAATAACTGTGGGCCGAGGCGATCTCTCCACTGACCTGGATTCTGGAAGTGGTCGTCATGTGCTGGAGATGGCGTACCTTCGCACGGAAGTGTTGATGATAATGCTCAAAGAATCGCTGAATTTCCGAACTCCCTTTCACTTCGTAATCCCCGTCGAATTCGGGAACGAGGGTGGCGTCTTCGGTGAAGAGCTCGGCCACCTCAGTAGCGGATCCCCGATCCACCCTGTGACAGTACTCGGCGAGCAGTTGTTCGATCTCACAGACATCTGGTGCGGAAGCAGAATCCATTAGTCTTTCCCTTCGTAGGAATTTCCATGATTTGAAAAATCGAGTGGAGCGAGGGGTTCCGGTGTTCCATAAGCAGCAAAGTCGATCTGGATTTCCCTGGAAATGATCTCCCAAGAGCTGTGCTTCAGCAGCCAAACATCGCAACTGCTACCCGGCACCATGAAGGTGCGAATCTGTTCATCCTCTTGCCGCTTTTGACCTGTCGTCAACAACTGCTGCTCACACTTCACCATCTGGCCCTGCAACTGAAATCGAAAGCCCATGACCCGATGCTGAAAACCCCAGCGAAGGCGTGAAGAATATTTCTGGCGCTGAAAAGCGAACCATTTCTGGATCTGCTTTTGCCCCACCACCGCCCCGGAGTCATCAAACGCAGGGATCAGTTGGGCATCATTCGCATAGTGGTTCGCCGCTTCGTCGGGGGTCCCCCCATCATGATCACGCCAGGAATCGATGATCTGCTGCTTGAGCCGATAAATGATCTCATTGTCCAGTGACAACGGGCCTCCTCTCAATTTCCTCTGTCAGGTTATCTCCGATTCAGCCTCACAGGGAGCTGGTGCATTCCCCTTTTCGTCACGCCCCGACTTCCCCTATCATCTGTGACAGATCTGCCCTCTCTGGAAGTGAAGAGCTGTTGTCCAAAATCAGTGTCATCATCTCTGCCTACAACAATGCGCCGGCCTTGCGGCTGACGTTATTGGGGTACCTGCGACAGGACTGCACGGATTTCCATCTCCACATCGCCGATGATGGTTCCACTGCAGATCTCAAGGAGTCGATTACACCCCTCCTGGAGGAATTGAACTCCGCGGGGATCCGAACCGATCACCATTGGCAGGAAGACCGGGGCTTCCGCAAAAACATCATTCTCAATGAAGCGGTCCGCCAATGCCCAGAATCGGATTTGTTGATCTTCACCGATGGGGATTGCATTCCGTCACGCACTTTTGTCAGCACCCACATCGATCATCACTGCTCCCGCAGTTTTCATGTCGCCGGCGCCTACCGCCTCACCGAAGCGGCCACCTCAACCCTGAATGAGGATTCTGTTCGCAAGGGAGACCATGAATCGCTGAAAGAACCGGACCAGATCCGCGATCTGCAAAGACGATTCCGCAAATCAAAATGGGGCACCCTGCTTCGCCGGCGACATCGCCCCAAGATTCTGGGACTCAACATGGCTTTCGACCGCTCCCTCTTCGAAGAGATCAACGGCTTTGATGAAAAGTTCATCGGCTGGGGTCTCGGTGAAGACAGCGACCTGCGTGATCGCGCCATGCGATTGCGACCTCGCCCCATCGTGCGTAATCTCTACACCATGAATGACGTCTTCCACCAATGGCATCCGGTGCCTCCCCCCAGACCCCGTCGGGAACTGGATACCTGGGAGTACTACCAAAAGCATCGACCGGTCTGCTGCGAGGCCGGATTACAACAGTCCCCCCTTGAGAAAAAGGATCACAAATGAACCCTCGCACCACACCACAGAGAACGGTATCAGGGGTACTCCTGGCAGCGGCCTTGCTGCTCTGCACTCTCAGCGGTTGCACCTTCACCCAGAAGACCACTGTCGAAAACAGGGACGGTCAGGAAGTGCGTCGCACCTCCTACGGGGTCGATTTCCATCTGCTGTCAACTGAAGAATCCGAAGAAGACTAAGGCCGCTCGTTGAGGGTGGCGTAGACTTCCGGATGCAGCAGAGGCTGGCCTTCGGCGGTGCGCAGGTTGGGGACGATGAACTCGGTGACGTAACCGATGCGCATCGCGCCTGGGCCTTCCAGTTTCAGCTCCACCGAAAATCCATCCTCTGATGCCACTGCCGAGGCGACTCTCACTTCCTGGTGATCGACCTCCGGGCTTCCGTAAGGGCTGTGCAGTTTGTAGGTGTAGTTGTCGACGTCGTAGTTCGCCGGGTTCTCCAGAGTGCTGCGATCCATCGGTACGGTGAAACTCAGGCGGTAGCCGTCGGAGATCACCCGACAGGTGCGAATCTCTGGCGGGGTTTCGCCGGTCCAGCGCAGGTAGGCGAGGCCTTCCGACTTCTTGCCACGGGAACCCCAACCTCGATTGGTCTGACCGACCAGCAGTACATCGTTGTCCCCCCAGCACGTGCGCAACGCTCCACAGTCGAGGTTTTCACGGAAGCGCATCGCCGCTCCCTGCCAGACGCCGTTGACCTTCTCCAGATCGACACGCATCACCGAAGCATGGTGCTGATCGGTAACCAGCAGCTGGTTGGCGAAGGGGCCGAAACCGCCTTCGGTGGTATCCCACACCATCCCGGCGGCACTCTTGCCCATCTTGTCGTAGGGGAACCACACCGCTGGCAACTTGAGGAAAGGAATCTGCTCACGCACCTCGACGTAGGTTTTTCCATCCGGGGTTTCCCCTGGATGCTTCATGCGGCTGATCGGCAGTTTCGCCGATTCGACGCCCCACACATGACCGAAGTAATCGCCCTCCTCGATGTGGCACAGCTTGTTGGTGCCGCACCATTCGCCCTGGTTGTCGGTGTAGAAGACATCTCCCCAGGGAGCCACTTCCACCCCTGCGGGTGAACGCAATCCTCCCGCAGCGGGAATCATTCTGCCAAAGCCATCCTGATCGGGATCCTCGACTTTGATGGCCCAGCCACGCCAGTGCTGGCGACCGAACGGCTCGGCACCGAAGGGTTTGTTGAGGGTGATCCAGAAGTTGCCTTCCTTGTCGATGCGGGGACCGAAAGCATACTCGTGATAGTTGCCACTGAGACTCCAGTCATCGCAGACCGTTTGCAAAACGTCAGCACGACCATCTCCATCTTCATCGCGCAGCCGACTCAGCTCACCGCGCTGGACGGTGTAGAGCCAGTCGTTGTGCCATTGGAGACCCAGAGGTTCCTGCAGACCATCGCTGAAGAGTGTGTACTTTGGCGTTTCACTGTAGGTGTTCTCGATCTTCCAGATGTCGCCACGGCGGGTGCTGACGTAGACCACGCCTTCACCGGGGCCCGCCACCAGACCGCCGACTTCCAGAAGCACCCCTTCCGGAGTCGGAATGTCGATCACCTCGTAGTACTTCGACTCGTCGTTGAGGACCGCTTCGTTAAAGGTCGGTTCCAGCACCGGCGAAGACAGGATCAATAGAATCAGGGTTGAAAGAATCACCACTGCACCTCCACTTCAACAACAGTTCCCGGTGCAGAAATCGGCACCCGAATTTCTTTTTTCCCATCGACCTCGTAGATCTCGGCGGCGGCTCCCTCAACGATCAGGGTCACCCCTTCTCCGGTTCGCCATCTTCGGGGTCCCAACTCTTCCATTTGGGCCGAGCGGGCGAGGCGCAACATCAATCCAAGCGGCATCGTTTCTGCAGAAAATTTGAACCGACGCTGCAGATGAACCCCGCTCTCTCGGATCACAGGATCGATGAACTCCTCGACACTCACCCCCTCTGAACTTTGAATGCGGAAGACCGGATTGCGTTGTTCATCCCGTTGATATCCACGAGCACGCCAACCCTGATCGCGGACTGGATCCAAAGGCCATGGCTGATTCGGGGTCTCGACGATGCCGACCGCCATACCCGGTGGGAAATTCAGGACGTCATCCCCGGCAGGGTTCTCCAGCGCTCCGGCACGGCCCGCCCAGGTCCCCTGCACATTGATGAAGTCTCCGCGCCACGCTTTTCCAAGACGCAGATTTTCCATGTCCCAGGCGATGCTCGCCCGCTCCGGATAGCCGACCGCGATGACCCGGGCACTGAGGCCGGTCATGAAGACTCCGACGAGGGTCGGCTCTTCGGCGGCAGGGATCAGGTCGTAATCGTTGCGGTTGATGATCAAACCCTTGGGGAAGGGTGCAGATGAGCCCGCGGAGAGGTAAGTCCAGATGGCATCGACCTGGGCATCCGTATCGCCGCCGAGAAGATCCGGGTAGAGCGCAAAATCGGGGAACCAGAAGGTCGGCATGCGCGTGCCCGGCCGCTTGGACTGGGGATCTTTCATGTAATCGAGGAACCAGCGCGGCTGCAATCGCCCGGCCATGACCGCAAGGTCATAGGCAGGTTCACCCAGCGATGGCTGTCCGGCAAAGACGTGACAGTCGATGCAGCGGAAGCCATCGGTTCCCACCAGCTGATGCCCCGCACTGCGCGCCTCAAGACTGAACTCCGGGGCATGGGGTGGTGCGGGAGGTTCATTGTCCGCAGCGATCAACATGTCAGAGACATGCCCGGCAACCGGTTGTGGATAAGCCGGCATGCGCGTCAGAACATAGGGTCGAATCTTCAGTCCCTCGGCGACCGTCTCGTGGATCACCTGCGGACGAAGCTTGTTTCCGATTCCGGTGAGCAGGGGCGGAAGACGACCTTCATCGCCCAGCTCGGCCGTTCCCTTGAAGAGGCGATTGATCTCGGCGTTGGGCCCACCCGCTCCATCGCGGACATGGCAGGGCAGGCAGCCGGCATCATTGACCGCCCAATGAGCATCCTGCTGCGGTTCTGGTGCCACAAATTCGGTTTCAGTGAGCAGTTGAAGAATCCCGCTCTGAATCTCCGGAGAGAATTGATAGGC
Source organism: Planctomycetota bacterium (assembly GCA_002691835.1). The sequence goes on along the minus strand of NZJA01000154.1, from coordinate 34,600 downwards.
AACACCCCCTTTGGGGGCTTCTTCTCCCATACAACCCGGGTTCCCCGATGTCATCTCACCCCACGAGAGACGTTTCGGCAGTGCCTTCGGTTCATGACATGCGTTGCAGCCATGAGCGCTGTAGGCACTCCCGCCACGAATGATGCGCGCAGGATCGGGACGAAAAAGAGGCTCATCAGGCACTGCGACACGGCTGCGGGTACGCAGCTCCTCCGCCTTGAAGGGGCGAGCTTGCGGAATCCCCGGACCCTCGATGGTCAAATCCAGATGGGATGGACCGGCGCCTTGCCAGAAACAGATCTGAATCGGATGCCACCCCGCTTCCAATTGGACCGTCGCTCTCTTGGTCACAGTTCCGTGACTGCCGTCGTTATCGATCCGCTTTTCGCCATCGATCCACAAGACGGAACCATCATCACTGGAGAGGGCAAAGGTGTAGGCCCCCGAATTTTTCACTTCGAAGGAACCGACAAAGCGAATCCCGAAATCCGTATCCTTGGGGCGAACGGCGTTGGAGATGACGGTCGTATGACCGCCTCCACTCGGCTCCGTCTCGAGCAACTGGTCACAACTGTGGAAGGAGCGATGGTGCAGTTCATATCGAAGTCCCTGCACCTCATCGACCACCGGGTTGCCGTCACCGTCGAGGGATTGTCCCCGAACGAGCCATGTGGCCAGAGCCCGTGCTTCTTCCTCATCCATGGGGATTTGCGGCATGCGTCCGGAAGGATGCCAGCGGTGGGCATTCTGCAACTCTGACGCGAGCATCGGGATAGTGGTTCGATCGGTCATTTGTGAAGAGATCTGGTCGCCATCGTGACAGGCGGCACAGCCGATACTGAAGAAAAGTTCTTCCCCCTTCTCCAGAACCGATTCCTCAAAGGGCTCTGGCAACCACTTTAGATCGTTGATCCGGTCCCTGGCGAAAAGGAAATGAACGAGGTCACGGGCGGTCTCTTCCCGCTCTTCCTCAGGGAGTGCTCCGAGGGCATGGGGCATGCGCGTTCCAGGCTCCACTGCTGCCGGGTCGGTCAACCAGCGCACCAGCCACTCAGGACGAAAACGATCACTGGCCCTGAGAATCAGCGGGGGATCCACCGCTGCGAACTCTGCGGCACGCACTCCACTGCCCTGATGACACTTCATGCAGGCCGCATCGCGAACGGTACGGATCAGATCATCCCGGGAAAGGTCGCGATCCTGGGCAAGAAGCTGTGAAACAGGAACACCCATAAAGGGCGTGAGCAAAACCCAGAGTAAAGACAGGCAAAGGCAACGATGCATGATTTCTCCGTTGAAAGGGGTTCAGCCCATCGTCACGGAGAGAGGATGCAAGGTCAACAGGTGGGCTGGCAGGTATCGCCCCGGTTAACGACGTACCGGAGGGGGCTTGGGTCTCGTAAAGACCATCACGCCATCGGTGCTGTCTTCCGCATGGAAGCGATACCCTTGCGAATCAAACCCTTGCAGGTCCTTGAGATTCTTCGGGCGGTGATCCGCCATCCAGCGAGCGAGAAGACCACGGGCCTGTTTGCCGAAGAGAGTGATGAACTTGGCCTTGCCCTTGTCCACCTGCAGAAACTTGACATCGACCACCGGGAAGCCGAGTTCGGCAACCCGCGCAACCTTGGAATATTCGACACTCGCAAGATTGACGAGGATCTCTGCCCCCGCTTCTTTCATGTCCTTCTTCAGCAACTTGTGAACCTGATCACCCCAGAACTCGTAGAGGTTCTTGCCCGAATCAGTCTTCAGGGCAGTGCCCATCTCGAGACGGTAAGGCTGGATCACATCGAGGGGCCGCAGCATTCCGTAAAGACCGCTGAGGATGCGCACATGATCCTGGGCCCAAGAGAGGGACTTGCCCTTCATCGTCCACGCTTCAAAACCCTGAAAGACATCTCCACGGAAACAGATCGCCGCCGGCCCTTTCGGATTGGAGCGACTGCCAAAACTGGACCAGCGATCGCGGTTGACCTCTGCCAGTTTGGGAGAGATCGACATCAGCGATTCCAGTTGACCGGTGGAGTATTCCTGCAGGACCCCCACCAACTCCTTGGAGCGAGAAGCCATGCGTGGACGGGTGACAGCCGGAGCTCCCTTGGGAAGCTCGGCTTCCATGTCGAGAGTCTTGGCAGGAGAGAGGATGGCGAGAAGTTTTGACATATGAAGAAATTACCCGAGGAGAGCCTCTCCGTCACCCCATCTGCGGCGTCCGGGAACGGGTCGCTGACCGTTTTCCTGCCCTGATTTCTGGGGCGGATGCGATCACTCTTTCCTGAAAGGAGATGCGATGTGGATTCCTTCAGTCACACTTCTCGGCTTTCTGGGAGTGTCCCTTTCCTCTTGCCCTCTGGGACTGGAAAAATGCCCTGAGCACCCTCCCGCTCCACCGCAGATCTGGCTGTTGAGATCCCCCTTCTGCATCTCCCTCGCTCCCGGAAGCCCGGAGGGCATCCAGAGACAACCGGACCTGGAATCGATGACGATCATCTTTCCTGCAGGAGCGGGAATGGACACCTCAGGCGGAGGCTATCACGCACGCGTTGCCACTCGGGTAGCCGCCGCTCTTCTGACACACCACTCGCCCGGTTTTCTCTCCCCTGGTTGTGCCGCAAAAGTCTGCGGCTCCGTCGCCATCCTTCAGTTGCGATATCCCCCTTCACTCCGTCGCTCCATGTTTGAAAGCCTGACCCAACTGATTCATGGATCGATCCCAAATGATCAGATCGCGGCGGCGATAAAAGCAGAGAGAAATCGTTCTACGAAACTTTACTGCCCCTGTCTCGGTGATACCGCCTGCTCTCCCCTGCATCAGGTCATCGCTCAGGGCATTGAAGCCTTCGATCCTCTTCCCGGTGGTGCCACTCGCCGTGGCAATCGACTCTTTTTTCATCGGGTCCAGCCCGATTCGTGTCTTCACTGGATACGGCAACAATGGACCAGTGCATGGATCCACATCGATCTCAACCTCGCCGAAGTTCATCGAAAAAATCGCCGCTTCATCCTGTCAGATCTGCAAGCGGGACTCGGAGATTCTGTACCGACTGAACCGGGAAAATTGCGCCCCCCGGTTTCACAGGCTTTCTTTCCAATCTTTCCTCAACTTTCCGTTCCACCATCGGAAGAAAAGTGGACCCTGATCGAACTCTCGCCCCCCCCTTCTTCCTCCAACACTTCCAATGCCCTGTTTGGAGAAGAACGGGTTTCCCTTCACCAACAGAGATTNCCTGCCNNAACNGNGNTATCGACCGCTCTCATGCAGCGNAANGCAGACCGNCTGNCNCTGCATCGACGAGCCTGTGGGNGATCCCNTNNCNCCCCTTCAACGCANTACCCCACTGTTTTTGATCGNTATGCCGCGTCTCTCCGGCGGTCTGAGAGCTGGCGGGAAACGGNGATCAACAGNCGNCTGTTCATCTNTCTNCGNGAGGGACTGGTTTNCTGCTCGTGGNAGTGAATCCCGATTTATGCAAAGATGGGGNAACGGCCTCTGAGTTCATTTGAAAATCTGTCGCTGAGTACCGAATACATCAGGTTTGAAAGCATCAGGATGTCTACCGCCGAAGACCCCCATGAAAATACGCCATCGGTCGCCATGAAAATTGTGACCNCCGTCTTCNGTGGCTTCNTNACCCTGTNNTCCNTTCTGGTCACCATCGCTCTCTACGGTCTCTCGGTACTCCTGCTGATNGGAGCCANCCAANTTCTCTGGAATCTTGTCGCCGGAAATGGGAAACCGGTCGACGGAGCTGTCGCTTGTCTGATGCTGNTGCTCTGCGGATTCTTCGTCTATCTGGTTCGCAAAAGTGCCGACCATTACGTCCGTTATCTGANGGGNNGCAANCANNCACCCGAAGATGAAACAGATCCGGNANTGCCTGACNCAGACGCTGNNGANNTCGACCTGGGTGAAGAGCTCGAGATGTACGGCTTCACCATCTTCTCTGNGCCTTTGGAAGAGCTCACTGANGAAGTCAAAAAGAGCCANGATCACCAATCGATCGTCGANCTCTCCCTGAACCTTGAAAACTACNCCGNCAGNTCTGCNGCGCTGGTCGCNCTGGGTGATCCCGAAGTNGTCGAGGTNCCCCTNCCNGACGACACCCTGAAAAACACANTNGATTCCGATGAACTGCCCGATCAGTGGAACCTGTTTGCCGCCAGAGTTCTGATGCNAAGAGACCCGAGCGTCACTCTGGAGACGGCNATCCGTGAATACCCCTGGGTNGACAATCCACAGTGGACTCAACTGATCCTCGACNACCGGGATCACCTGCTAAAAAAATCATCCTTTGCCGAAGAGCTGCCGAAACTGGTGGATCTTTGCAAAGGTTCCACCGACCCCAATGAATCTGTTTCCATTCTTTCTGCGATCNTGAACGCAGAGGAAGTTGAAACCCTGCGAGAGGAACTCCGCATGAGNGAACTCGAAGGCATCTTCGAAGTCTGGCCTGAAAAAAGCGCCGAAGAAAAAGCAGAGCTGCGCCAGTCTTCCCTGATCAGCACTCAAAAGGACCATCTGCATTCCAGCGTCGAACGCTTCAGCCTCGATCACCCCCGATCNNTGCTGATCACCGGGCCATCCGGAGTGGGCAAGAAAACCATCGCCCTCTCCGTGCTTTGTCAGCTNGAAGATCAGGGCTGGACTGTTCTCGAATCCTCGGCCCAGGACCTGATTGCCGGAATGATGTTCATCGGCCAGATGGAAGAGCGCTGGGTGAAAATTCTTCCCGAACTGCAGAAGCCGAAAACCATCCTCTACATTCCTGACTTTTCCGAGATGGAACATGCGGGTAAACACATGCAAAACCCGATTGGACTTCTCGACCGCCTCAACAATGAAGTCCGTCGCCAGCGCATCACNGTTTTGGGTGTTCTTTCTGAGAACGACATGGAANGGATGCTGCGCAGCAATTCTGCCCTGCGGAAGTNTTACGACGTCGAATCGATCNCTTCACCGNCAGCCAGCNCCGCNNAAGAAATCCTTCTTCACGAAGCNCAACGACTGGANGGNGAGAGCGGCATTTCGACNCCCGCNGCCGTCGCCAAGNTGATGGTCGAACTCAGCNGNCAGTTCCTCTCTTTCCAGGCTCCACTNGGNGGNGCCTTTGATCTGCTNAAATCACTGGTGCAGANAAAATCGACGAACAAGGCNGCGNATGAAAAGATCATGCTGACCCCCGAGGATGTCTTNGAAGAGATCACCCGTCTCTCGGGACTGCCCACAGTTCTNGTCGANCCCAACGANAGTCTCGANCCGAATGAGGTTCAGACATTCTTCNGNAANCANCTGATCGGTCAGGAAGAGGCGATCCANTGCATGGTCGATCGCATCACNCTNCTGAAAGCGGGATTGACCGANACNGACCGNCCCCTGGGCGTGTTCTTCTTTGCTGGCCCCACCGGTACNGGAAAAACCGAGAGCGCNAAAGTCCTCGCCCGGTATCTGTTTGGATCGAAAGANCGNCTGCTGCGGGTCGACATGAGCGAACTGCAGTCCTACGANNANCTCAGNAAACTCTTCGGCTCNGGCANTGGNCTTCAAAATCATCACCANCGCAGTCTNCTCGACAGTATTCGNAANCAGCCCTTCAGCGTGGTGCTNCTCGATGAGTTTGAAAAAGCNCATCCCAATGTCTGGGANCTNTTCCTGCAGGCCTTCGATGATGCNCGCATGACCGACGCNNCGGGNCACGTNGTCAGNCTCAAACACGTGGTGTTTATCCTGACCAGNAATGTNGGTGCCCGGGAAGCTTCCCAGGGNTCCTTCGGCTTCAAAAGTTCCGGAGGGTCTTACAACCCCTACGAAATCGCCCTCAGGGAGACCTTCCGCCCCGAGTTCCTCAACCGGATCGACCAGATCGTCACCTTCCGCCCCTTCTCCAGAACGGAGCAGCGGGCACTGCTCAAGCTGGAACTGAAACGGGTGCTCTCACGCCGGGGTCTCAAGGATCGCCCGTGGGCCGTGGAGTGGGAAGATTCCGCCATCGATCTGTTGCTCACCCAGGGACTGACTGCCGACCTGGGGGCACGGCCGCTGCGCCGGGCGGTCGAACAGTATGCCCTGACTCCCATCGCCCGGGAAATGCTCGCCCACGATGATCCTCAGGCAGACCAATTCCTTTTCGTCCGCGGAGAAGGGGGCAAGATCGTCGTCGACTTTGTCGATCCGGATGCCACCGAACAGGAAGTGGCGGAAAAACAGTTGGTACCCATCCCCGAACTGGAGGAAGGCTCCGAGGCATCTCCCCGTCTGCTCATCCCCTACATCGCCATGCGCGGTTCCGGGCGCCTGGAAGAGGTCGAGGCACTGGCCGAGCAGGTCGACAAATTGGAAAGCCTTGTCGAATCCGTGGAGTGGAGTGAAGCCCGAGCCAAGGCGATGGAAAGTATGGGCGTTGCCGGCTTCTGGGACGATCCACAGAGGCTGCCGGTTCTGGCCCGTGCCGAGTTGCGGGATCGGATCGACCACGGAACCGAAACAGCCCGATCCCTGCTCGATCGACTCTCCGGTGATGCGGAAACCTCCCGGGATAGTTACCCCCCTGCCTTGATTCAGAGGCTCGCTCAGCAGATCTACCTTCTCGACCATGCGGTGGAAGTCCTCGACGATGACCTTCCCCAGGATGCCTACCTGAGAATTCAGCCGGTTCAGCGCGACCGGGAATCACAGGAGGAACAGGTCGCCTGGTCTTCCCGATTGAAAAAGATGATCGTTGATTGGGCGGACAAGCGAAACATGCATTTGGAGGAGCTGACCCACACACCGGACGGCGAATGGATCGTTGCAGTGACCGGCTTCGCTTCCTGGCGATTCCTCCACCCACTGGGTGGATTGCATGAACTCGAGAACCCCGAGGCCCAGCACAAGGATCGCAAAGTCCACACCCGCATCTCCATCGCCCCGCAGCCTCTCGGCTTGCCCCCTGGAGACCGCAATGAGCGTGTCCGTCATGCGCAAAAATTGCTGGAAGATTCTCCCCGCAGGGATGAAATCGTGCAGCGTTACCGCCTGAATCCTGACCCGAAATTGGTCAACCTGGTTCAGGGCTGGCGATTCACCCAACCGGAAGAAGCCCTGGATGGTAATTTTGATCTGGTGGCCAGTTGGGCTTCCACACGCCACACCTCGGAGAGTCGCTGATCATTTCCTGATCTGAACTGCGGTTGATCTTGGCGTTGTTTTTTCGTCAGATGGAAGTGCAGGGAAGAAACGGCACAGGGATTCAGATTCCCACAAGCAGAAGAAGCCCTGAATGGTAATTTTGAAATCGTGGCCAACTCGGCTTCGAAACGTCATCTATGCGGAGAGTCGTCCAACCATCGCTGTTGTGAATCCAAACTCCAGTTGATCTCTTCAGTGTTTTTTCGTCAGATGGAACTGCAGAGAGGAACAGCACACGATGGAAATCGAGTTGGGGAATCGGCACCGGCTTCAGGCCCTGTTGATGTTTTTTTTATTGATCGGCTGTCTGTCCGTCTCGTTCTTTTCAACCAAGAACGTTTGCGCCCAATCTCCGCGGCAGGTCTGGTACCCCCTCGACAACGGCATGGATTTTGGTTCACTGCCCTTGCCATCTTTTCTTCCAGAGTCGGATCAGAGAGCCATCATTATCACGAGCTGGAGTGTTGGTTCACTTCATGACCCACCGGGTACATCCGGAAGAACACATCTATTGGCAGAAGTTCTGCGAAGGTCTTACAGAACCCCTTCTTCCGAAGGTGAAATCCAGGTCGGGGGTCAGAGAACCTGGTGGATCGAAAAAGTTCCTCCAAAAGATGTTGCCGATCACCTGAATAAAATCGTCGATCGTTTTGAATTTTCACTGACCGACGCTTCGCTCATTGGCCGGGTTCGTGGAGACTTGCTCGCAGATCAAAAGAAACAACTCACCAGTCTCGTTCCAGGTCTTGAAGACCGGGTTCACGACAGGCTTGTTCCAAAAAAATCTGGGCCAAGAGGACGCTATCAGTTGGGCGGAATCAACCTGCAGAACCTTGAAGAGTTCCGATCTGAAACTTTTACTCCCGTCAATATTCATATCGCCATCATTGGCCCTCACGACCCGGATCCCACTCTTGAAATCGCCAGAAAAAAGTTAGGGAAAATCGCGGCGGGGACTCCGATTGCGAAAGTGACTCCGGAGCCGGCTCAGTATGGAGAAATCGGCGTCAAAAAAAACCTGCCCGGAATGTCTGGTGCCATCGTTCGCAGCTGGAGAGTGCCCCCTCCGGGTACCAAAGAATCTCTCGCCCTGGGAATCCTGATCCCGCGAATAGTCCGCATTCTTGATTCTGATCCTTCGACGGTTCAATGGAATCCGACGATTGAACCCGAGCTGATCACGCTGATCGTTCCCATTCCCACCGAGCAAACTGATATTAAAACCGCTTTGCTTGCGGCGAAAGCTCGCCTCGATGCTGCCATAAATTTCGCACTACAGTCGTCCGCTGAGATGAGCGACATGCAATACGCTCGAAAAACCTTTGGTGGGCTTTTAGGGATTTCACGAGTCCATGATGAGACATCGATGTACAACCCGGTACCCGCAGCGAAAGCGTTAATGGTTCAACGGATTCACGACGTCGATGAGCGGAAATTGATCAATATCTTCGGGCGAGACGTGGAATCACAAATGAAATCATTAGGCGAAGAATACCTCTTGCCGGAAAAAGCTGTCACGGGAATTGTCATTCCTGCCAGTGTCTCTCCGACAAAAAAACCTTAAGCAAGATCCTTAAGAATATATCACTGAGCCGCTTTTAATAATGCCGTCCATGCCCCCTCAACATGCTTCATTCGAGTCTGTGTACCACCAAAACAGAATCGAATGATTCGACGACCTTCTACTGTTGTCGGTGTTACAGAAAGTTCTCCTGACTCATTCAGAATTTTGGCGATCTCATCGGTCTTCTCACAACCTTCCTTGTGAGCGATGCAAACGAGATTCATGGTTCTCGGATGCGTCACATTCCAATCGGGGTGTTCATGGGCTTGATTTTCAAACCAACATGCCCATTCCAAATGCTCCCCAATCAGTTTCTTCAGGCCTTCTGAACCATAACTTCTCATGACGAACCAAAGCTTGAGGGCTCTAAACCGCCGACCCAGTGGAATATGCCAGTCCCTGTAATCGATCACCTTTCCCGATTCCGTCGCTTCATTCCTCAGGTACTCCGGCAGAACGCTCAGCGCCTTGACGAGAACCTGGCGGTCTTTAACCCAAAAAGCATTGCAGTCAAAACCGACGAACATCCACTTGTGAGGATTAAAGGTGAATGAATCAGCATTCTCGACTCCCTCGTGGATCCACCGCATCTCTGGAACGATGGCGGCAGTACCGGCGTGAGCAGAATCGACATGAAGCCAAACTCCATACTTCCGACAAATCTCTGAGATCTCCGCGACGGGATCCACTGCAGTTGTTGCAGTGGTTCCGACAGTCGCCACGACCATCGTTGGAGTCATTCCCTGCTCGATATCTTCCTGAATACGGCGCTCGAGATCCGCCGGGTTCAAACGAAGCTCATGATCGGTGGCAACCTGACGAAATTGTTGGCTTCCCAGTCCTGTAATCCGCACCGCTTTTTCAATCGAAGAGTGAGTTTGTCCCGAGGCGTAGACGGTCATCTTTGATTCGACGCCCTCCTGATCGACTCTGAATTCTGACACACGTTCCCTGGCTGCGATCAAAGCGCAAAGGGTCGCACTGGATGCCGTATCCTGAATCACACCTCCGCCAGCTCCTGCCGAATGGAATATTTGTGGAAGCCCCAGCAGATCCAGTAACCAATCCATCATTCGGGTTTCAACTTCAGTACAAGCGGGGCTGGTTTGCCAGAGCATTCCCTGAACAGCCATGCCCGAACTGATAATGTCTGCTGCCAATGAGGGACCGGAGGTGTTTGCATTGAAGAATGCAAACCACGACGGGTGCTGCCAGTGGGTCAATCCCGGCATGACAATCTGATCCAGATCTCCAAGAATCGCCTCGAAGTCTTCACCCTGAACCGGCGGCGCAACCGGTACCTGATCAAAAACCGATCCCGGCTCAACGCTGGAATAGACCTGCTGACTTTCGACTTTCTGCAGATAATCGACAACCCAGTCGACCGCTTGATATGCGTTTTTGCGCACCGTTTCGGGGTCCCAGTGTAATTCTTCGGATGGAGATTCCATTCGAGCCTCTTTTTCTATCTCTTCAGCCCTTCAGATTGGAATCCAGAGAAGAAACGCCCGCTATGAAGATTTTGTAAAAAGACCGGAACCCGCAGGATCATTCGAACAATCGATGCTCTGGGAGTGATGATTCGCTAGACTGCCATGTGTGAAAACAGAAGGAAGGTTCTCATGTCTGATCGATCCACATTCCCGGACCCCATGGAAATCTGGAACTTTCTGGAGCTTCATGTTCGTGGCCAAGAGCATGCCAAACGTGAAATCTCCGTCGCAGTCTACAATCATTACCTGAATCATCATCTGTTCAGGGATTCACGCCCACTCGGCCAACACCTGCTACTCGCCGGACCAGAGGGCGTTGGAAAAACATTCCTCGTCCAAAAAACAGCCGAATTTCTGGGAGTCCCCTGGATCCAAGTGGATGCTTCTTCGTTAGTTCAACCGGCTCTCTCAGGGCAAGCACTTCAGGGAATCACAGATGCGCTGCTTCACAGAGCCGGAGGAGATCTGAACCTTGCGCAACACGGGATTGTCTTGATCGACCGACTCGATCATTGCCTGCGAACTTCTTCTTCTCCGGGAGATCCTGGGCTTGCCGTACAGGAAGCTCTCGTGACCCTGATGGACGGCGTTGTGCTTCGTCACAAGGAAGAACCCCAGAGTCAACTGGATACAGCAGGACTGCTCTTCATCTGTTGTGGCGCTTTCCCATGGATCCAGACCGCTGTCGAAGAGCGCCTCGATGAAGGTTCACGTATTGGGTTCCAAATCGATGAAGAGCCCAGTGACTCCACTCATATCCGTGACCTTATCCGCAAAGAGGATTTGGTCACCCTTGGACTTAGCGATGAGCTGGCTTCCCGCTTCAACAAGGTTTCGTTGCTCAATCAATTGACCACTTCTGACTTTGTTCATCTGCTGAAAGAAATGGATAACGGGGTTCTCTCACAGAAAAAGACCTTCTGGAAAGCCCATGGTATCGAACTCAGCTTTTCGGAATCGGCCCTGGAGGCCATAGCAGAACAAGCTCAAGGACTTGGCGATGGTGCCCGTTCTCTAAACGGACTGATCGAAAAAGTCCTCGACCCGATTGATCACAGAATCACTGAACTTTCCAAGAGTGGGGTCCGTGGTATTGAGTTTGACCGCGAACACATCGAACAGGGAGGCCAACCAAAACTTCTCACACCGGATCAGGGAGAAAGTGATTCCCCCCTTGAAAAACTGCTTCAATCCGTGTGGGCGGGTTTTCAGATTCAGGAACAAAAACAGATCGATAGTGTCATCCCCATCGAGTCTTCCATTATGTCGATGCCCCTTGCCAATGTCGGTGCCTCTCTGGACCAACTGGAACTTTCGATGGGCAGGCTTTCCCTGACTGCTGCTCAAGATAAAACCTGGAGAAGTATTCGCAGGCAATTTGGCGGTGAAGGCCAAAGGGTTCTGCTTCAACTTCTTGCGCGAGCACAACAGGCATCGGTATCCCTTGCCTTCCTCTGTGAGGCGATAGAGCAGTGTGAAGGCGATCTTCTCTCATCGTTGAAACAAATAGAGGGATCCCAACGCTAATCCTCGCATCAAAAAAGGCCCGCAATCCTTTTAGGGATTGCGGGCCTTTTTTACATCTCAAGCAGATTAAAAATCGCAGTCCAGGGCATCTGTTGTCGGATCGGGTCCTGGATTCGGGAATGGCGGAGGCGGTTCAGTTCCTGATGAAAACAGGAACTGAAGAACTGCAACTGCATCCGCAATATCATTTCCCCCATCATCATTCGTATCCATCGAGTCCAGGCAATCAGACGGAAGATTTGAAAAGAGGAAATTAAGGATAAATACTGCGTCTGCAACATTCACCGTCAGGTCACCGTTTCCGTCGCCTCGAACAAATGAAGAGGCCCCAACGATAATGAAGCCCGCTTCTAACAGCGGTGGTACAGCATTTCCTCCCGGATCGACGAGCAAGTTTTCTGACGGCGGGCTTGCTGGCCCGACACCATTCACCATCGATAAGAAAATTTGAGACCCTACAGTCGCCGTCGGTTGAATGAAATAATTCGCAGTCGCAAGAACTGTCTGATCCGAAGGCGGAATGGTCGTCGTGCCGGTGAAACTCAGGATCGCTCCCAAAGTCCACCACCCTCCACTTGTTGTCGCGTCATTATTAAAGGAAGGCTCGAAGAAATCAGCACCCACCGCCACGCTGTTTTCTGCGGTGATCGAGGAAACCACAACTTCGTTAGCATCGAAATCTACTGCCAATGAGTACCCGGACAAAACCGTATCGTGATCTGCGCTGACAGTGACAGCGACTTCGCCGCCCGGAGAGCCTTCACCATTGTCGTGGACGATGAACTCTTCGGTATACAGGAACCCGGGATCCAACAAACTGCTTCCCGAAGCCTGGCTGGCGATCACTGCCACAAACCCTGGTACCGTTGCTGCTGGAACATTACCCACAAGCTGGGTGGCACTGACGTAGGACAAGTTATCAATCAATGAACTTCCGAGAAGCACGACCACATCAGAGGTGAAGTTTTGACCCGTGATGGTCACGAAAGCTCCCCCTGCAGTTGATCCGTCCGGTGGATTGATTCCCAGAATCAGCGGGGGATCCAAAGTTGGAGGGGGTCCGTCTGAAACACTGACATCGTCAATATACCAATTGTCATTGTTCTCATTGGTGTTGGTGATGAAGCGTAAACGGAAGTTATTGTGTCGAGCGTTTGGAGGCAAAGTGTAGGTTTGAACCGTGTACGCCGAAGGAGATCCACCCGTGGAAACGATGCGGTCGAGCTCTATCCATGACAGAGAAGCTGTCAGATACTCGACGATCAATTCTTCTCCTGATTCAACGCCGGAATGATTGGTGTAAAATTGTAATACCGGGTTGGTGTTACTCAACAGCATGGCATTGGTACGAATCTCGTCGTACTGATAGATCCCCCCGCCACTCCTGTTCAACTGTAGCGAGCTGGGACCACTGGGTTCACCATTCCCCTGACTGCTGACGACCCCGCCTTCATTATAGATCCACCGAGTGCTATCCACTGAGCCTGCGGGGAACTCTTCGAAAAATGGTAAAGCCAAAGCCGGCGGTTTACTGGAAAGGCAATTTCTGGAGTTTCGATAATTCACAATCTGGCCAGTTGGAGCAGCTGAGAATGAAAGCGGATTGATTCCATCACAGCCACTGAGAACCGAACACATGATTCGACATGAGCCTTGGCTGTCGCAATGGGTCCCTGACCAGTTATGCCCAAGCTCATGGGTGGTTAACGCAATACGTCTGCTGAAAATAGAGCTGAAACGGGACTGCGACAGTCCATAAGCATTGGAGGTGCAGATATCTGAAAGGGCAGCGATGCCAATCGTGCCTCCATCGATATTGATCCCAGTAAAGAAATGCGCCACATCTCTCTGAATCTGACTTTCCGGCGCAGTTCCCCAATTATTCCCAAATGCGTTCAGGAGCTGGCCTGCACCTGAAATCGTTCCATAAGGATCTGCGCTGGTCGTTCTGACAATGAGAACTGAGATTTCAAAAGTAATGCTGATCGAAGGATCTTCATAAACTTCACTGACCGAGTTCATGACATTTTCAATGTCAGCAACCGTATTGCCGACACTGCTGTTGTTCTGTTGGTAAAACTCGAAATCGGAATCGATCCCCACTTCCGTCAGGAAAAAGGTCGTTCCAAATGAGGGTGTCGAGGTACCCGGATTTACTCTGCCTGAGCTGCCCAGGGTATTGGTTCCACACAACTCACCGTTATCGATGACATCCTTTTCGTCGATCAATGCATGCCAATCAGAGCTGCCGTTGTAACCCACCTCGGATAACGGAACGATGGAGTAAACTTCATCACCCGTGCGGATAATTCCGGTGAACGAAGCTCCATCAAAACTGCCCGAGACCTTGGATCCCGGTATCTCAAGCACCGATCCACGCTTCGTCAACACCGGAGGAGCGGGATACGGCAGCAGAGCCGACCCGTCATCAACCAATACCTGAAAGCGATCACTGCGGACAGAATATGGGCGAAGACTTAAAGTCACCGGCCCGTAGCTCGGAAGCTCTACCTCGAACACCAATTCAGCATCCGCAAACTGTGAAAACTCGAGCTTATGAAGATCTGCTTGGGTAGCCCCAAGTTCAGCAGCAACAAGATCAGCATCCGGATTCGCATTAGAAAAGGCGGCCTGAGCCAAGAGTGGGCCCGAAAAAAGGCCCAGCAATAAAAGGACGCCTAGTAGTCGACCCAAAAATTGCCGTGGTGACCTTAAGATTTTTTTCATCACTCTGCATCCCTCTCGAATGATCGACCGATTAAATGCGAGCACCTATTGCTACTCTCTCTTGCCGTCGATGTTTTGATATCTCAAACCCTGATAATAAATCAACTTACGATGGTATTAGCCCCAAGGGTCAACTGCAAGGTGGCCAATTGGCCGATCTCTTCCATAATTCCATATGAAAGGCTCCATATTGTGTCAATCATTCATGATGGATACCTGATTCAGCATTTTACGGAGATCCTTCAGGGTGTAAGGCTTCGGCAAAATACCCAGCACATTCGAAAACTGTTCTCGGTGCTGATCAGAAACAGCATTTCCGCTCGATACCACCACCCTAATTTCCGGATCCCCGAGCACCAATCGTTTCAGGCATTCGAGACCCGACATTCCAGGCATTTTTTGATCCAGAATCACAAGATCTATCTCATCGCCTCGCTTGGAATAAATCTCTAATGCCGTTTGGCCATCATATGCAGAGATGACCTTAAACCCTAAATGCTCCAGAAGAGCACGACAGGAATCATTAACCAGTTCATCATCATCGACCAACAGGATAGAGCCTTCTCCTTGGGTATTCCCCACGGCCTCTTCAATGACCGGCTCCGATTCATCCACCAAAGGCCACTCGAGAACAAAAGCTGCACCCTTTGAATTTTCATTCACTCGAATACTCCCACCATGGTGACGCATAATTCTGGAAATGATCCAAAGTCCCATACCGGTTCCCTGATTAGACTCAGACTTCGTCGAGTAATATGGTTCGAAGATTTTGAAAACATCTTCTCTATCGATACCGGGTCCTTCATCCATGAAAGTAATTTGAATCATTTCTTGGCCGAACTCATTCGTTCTCAATTCGGAGAAGATCGAAATCGCTCCATTTTTATTGATACTCCTCATGGCATCATTCGCGTTCTTAAACAAGTTCATGAAAACTTGGTGAACCTGAGAGCGATCACAACGCAAAATGTCATGGGAAGAATTCAGACGCAGGATTGGCGGAGTATCTGAATCGAGACTGGAAATCACAAGTTCGCTAACTTCAGTAATCAATTGATGCAGAGAAAATTCTACTACAGAGCTGGACGGCAAAGACAAATCGCGAATCCTGCTACTCAGAGAAGCTCCCAATTCAGCAGCGCTTTTCACCGATCTCAGCGATTTTCTTTCCTTTTCTTTCAAGGCAACAGAATCTAACAATAAAGAGACGTGACCACTGATCGACTGCAACAAATTATTGAAATCGTGGGCAATCCCATCCGTAATATTATTAATGCTGCGCTTTTTGTCTTCCTGGATGCTTTGTTGCTCCATCTTTTCGCGGACCGCATCCTCCAGCTTTCTCTGAATTCCGCTGGCGATCATTCCGGCAATCGGTGTCAGTGTTCGCCGGATGACCTGCCTCCTGTACTTCTCAACACCCTCCCATTGCTCATCGATCATTCTGGGATCGAGCTCTACAATCACTATGCCCAAATTCTTTTTCCCATAACTCATCGGAGCAGCAATAAACTTTACCGAATCGTTGGGCTCGAGGAGTGAGCTCACCTCTGCGAGTGAGCCCGAAACAGAGTAAATGCCTAAAGATTCGGGCTGAGGATCGTCTTCAATAAAATCAAATCCATCTTCTTCAAACAACTTCCATGTCTGAGTGAGTTCAATAGGTCTCTCTATAATTGAATCGCTGTTGCTGGCTTGCGGAGTCGATTGCCAGGAAAAGTCTCCTTGAGCAAAATTGCCAATACGCCTGAACACGTGTATTGCCGAAATTCCATCGATCAGGTGCCCCATCTTTGAAATGACTGCTTGAACCTGCTGATCCAGGTTCTTTGAATCAGATGAAATCATATCGCCGACAGCTGAGTTCAAAAACTTGTAGTGTTCCAGGCTATGGATGTGAGCGCAGATCAAAGACTTCCCAGAACTTGATAAAATTTCTGTTCTGCTCGATGCAAGGAGGGCATCAAAGTGTTTGCCATTTGCTTTCACGAAAGTTGCTTCAACTTTAAGCATGTCGTTTTTGATGAAATTTTCGTAGTTCTTTTTTCTCTCTTTGGTGTAGTCCTTGGGATGCAATGACCTGACATGCATTCCTTGAAACGACCTCTCGTCATGTCCAAAGAGAAGTTCGGCTCCCTTGTTTGCCATATGAATTCGACCATCATCGTCATGAATGATGCATGCTGTTTCCAGGCTGGATACCTCTTCAAAGACCTGGCGATCTCGTGTCTCCTCAGCGACAGAACTCACTAGCTGATCTTCTAAATTTCGGCGGGCCCTGTTCCTTCTCACACTCAGCAATCGATGAACGATACCTTGAACAGCAACAGACCTGTCGATGCAGTCCAGCGCACCTCTCAAAAAGTAATCGATGGCTTTCGACTCGTCGCCCTTATTGGCTGAATCCTTATCGAGCAGAATGACCACGCCTGTTTCTTCAGCCAACTTTTCAAGATATATTTTTTCCTGTCTTAGTTCAGTTTTCAAAAGAACCGATTCAGAAACGAGAAATACCCCACCGCTAACTTGGGAGCATTCTTCAATATCATCGAGCTTGACCGTCACCATTTGCTGCTGCTGATTCTTAAGAAAAGTCTCAAGTTCTTTTTCCAGGGCAGCATTCTCCAGCTGCACAAAGATCTTCGGCAGCTTTTTGGAAGAGCTCGTATCTGTTTCTCCCCGTGTCTTTAACTCTCGAATAATCTCGTGCGGAAGATCAACGATCCTCACCATTTTGTCGGCTCCCGAATCGATGGTGAATTGCTGCAGATCAGCCCCCAACAATCGTGGAGTAATGACAATTGAATATGGTTTTATTTGAGAATCCCGCTTTTGAATTCGACTCCAAACCAATCGATTCAAACCGCCCACTGGAATTTTTGGGAAATGGTAGTGGGATATGAAAGCCGTTGGCGTTTCTCCCTGGATTCCGTACTCATCTAATTGCTTTTGCAATTGAGACACTTCGTAAACCACATCGACTCGATATCCGTCTCGGACCAATGCTTCTTTCAGTGTGGATAATTCCTGTACTGATGTGGATTCATTCCATGCGATCAGTATACATTTCGTTGTGGATTTCTTACGCAGGTCCACCTTCACTCTCCCATTCACCAGCAGTTGGGCTCTCCCAAAACTCAGTTAGAAGATATTTGTGCCCTTTTTCCATATCCGAAAACGCTCGAAGACAGGACATGGTTTCCACTAGTTTGGGTGTTCACGGCAAAACGCACCGTTTTGGCAGGGGATGTGACATAAAAGTCAACTTGTGAGCGCTTTGGTGACAAATAGGAGGTGCCTTAAACATAAAAGCCGGAGAAATCTCGTGTGAGTGCTCCGCCCCACACGACACTTCTCCGGCTTTTTCAGAACGACTGGCTTAAAAAACTACTGCCGTAAACCCGTCAACAGTTGATCGACGACAGCTTTTGCATCACCAAACAACATACGAGTGTTCTCTTTGAAAAAGAGTGGGTTTTGAACTCCGGCATATCCGGTACCCATACTTCTCTTCATGACGATGACGGTTTCCGATTTCCATACTTCAAGCACTGGCATGCCTGCAATCGGACTGGCCGGGTCTTCCAGAGCATCTGGATTGACGATGTCATTCGCACCGATCACCAAAACGAGGTCTGTCGCAGGAAGATCATCGTTGATGTCTTCCATTTCCAGAACGATGTTGTAGTCGACGTTTGCTTCTGCCAACAACACATTCATGTGACCTGGGAGTCGGCCGGCTACAGGGTGGATTGCAAAGCGAACTTCTTTGCCTTTGTCCTTAAGGAAGTCGACAACCTGACTGAGAGAGTGCTGAGCCTGAGCGACAGCCATGCCATAGCCGGGAACAATCACAATGCTGGAGGCTTCCCGCATTGCTTCTACCGCCTCATTGACCTCAAACGTCTGGACCTCGCCCTGATCTTCAGACTTAACGGATGCTGCTCCTCCACCATCCGTGCCGAATCCTCCAAGGATGACACTGATAAAGGATCGGTTCATCGCACGACACATGATGTAACTGAGGATTGCTCCCGAAGATCCAACGAGTGCACCGGTAACGATCAGCAAGTCATTCTTGAGCATGAATCCTGCGGCGGCGGCGGCCCAACCGGAATAACTGTTGAGCATCGACACCACCACCGGCATGTCCGCTCCTCCGATGGCCGCCACCATGTGAAAACCGATCACACAGGCAATCAGGGTCATCCACAGCAGGGGCTGCCAGTTGGAGTTCAGATCTGCCGGAACAAAGTCGATGGCGAGCCACACACAGGCGGCCACCATCAGCAGATTGATCAGATGGCGTCCCGGCAAGGTCAGCGGCTTGCCGGAGACACTGCCCCTCAGCTTGAGGAATGCGAGTACAGAACCGGTAAAGGTGATGGCCCCGATAAAGACATCCAGATAGATCTCAATGTTGAGGACGAAGTGTCCTCCATCCGCGACCTCAATGCTCGGGCTGCTGTACATTGAAAGGCCCACGAGCACTGCAGCGAGTCCGACAAAACTGTGCAGAATCGCCACCAGCTCCGGCATGGAAGTCATGCCCACCCGAGCAGCCATGATGCCGCCGATGAGGGCACCCACTCCGATCGCTGCGGCGAAAGCGGTTTGGGTTCCGGAATCCTGAAGCAAGCCTTCGGGCCTGAGACCCTCGGCGTAACCGGTGATCCACAAGGTGGTCGCACCGATGGCCAACAACATGCCGATGATGCCGTAGAGGTTTCCACGCCTGGCAGTCTTTTGGGTGGAAAGTCCTCCCAGACTGAGAATGAAGAGTACTCCGGCGACGAGGTAAGAGGCGAGTATCGCTCCTGAAGGTATCATCTTGGCCCCCTAACCCTGGAACATTTTCAGCATGCGCTGGGTGACGAGGAAGCCGCCAGCGATGTTGATGGTGGCAAAAAGGACAGCGACCACTCCCAGCAGGGTGGCCGGCTCTTCCAGCGGACCTCCCAACTGCAGCATGCCGCCAACGATGATGATTCCGCTGATCGCGTTGGTCACACTCATCAAGGGTGTGTGTAACGAAGCGCTGACATTCCAGATCACCTGATAGCCGACAAAACAGGAAAGAACGAACACCGTCACCTGTTGAAGGAAGCCTTCTCCTCCGGTCCAACCAACAGCGATCAATGCCAAGCCGATCAACAGAAGGGCCCATGGCCCACTGTCCTTCTTTTTGGCGGGCTCTCCTGCAACAGGCGCAACTTCAATTTTTTCGGGTTCCGGTGTTTTCAATTCTTCAGCAAGTTTTTTAACTGGAGCGGGCCACTTCATTTCTCCCTGAAGAAGTACCAGTGCTCCGCGAACCACTTCGTCTTCTTCATCGACCCGGTACTTTTCCGCCTTACCCATATCATCCAGGAGGTGGCAGATATTATTTCCGTACAGGTCACTCGAAACATTCGCCATACGGCTGGGCAGGTCGGTGTAGCCGACGATTTTGACTCCATGGCTCTCTACGACCTCATCTGCCACCGCTCCGGCAGTGTTTCCACCCCGCTCGGCAGCCAGATCGACGATCACAGAACCTTGTTTCATGTTTTTGACGGCCTGCTCAGTGATCAGGAGTGGCGCCGGCTTTCCAGGAATCAGCGCAGTGGTCACGATGATGTCGATCTCTTTCGCCTGTTCCTCGAAGAGAGCATGTTCTGCATCGATAAAGGCCTGGCTCATTTCTTTTGCGTAGCCGCCAGAACCGGTTCCATCTTCTTCAATTTCTACCGTCAAGAATTCGGCCCCCATCGATTGAACCTGCTCTTCAACGGCAGGTCGCGTGTCGAAGGCACGAACGATGGCTCCAAGTCCGCGAGCGGCACCAATGGAAGCCAGACCAGCAACCCCTGCACCTACGATCATGACTTTGGCAGGGGGCACCTTGCCAGCGGCAGTCATTTGACCGGTAAAGAAACTGCCAAATTCATGAGCCGCTTCGAGGACCGCCCGATAACCGGCAATGTTGGCCATCGAAGACAGTGCATCCATCTTCTGAGCTCGGCTGATTCTGGGAATGCAATCCATGGCAAGCACCGTCGCCTTGCGGGCAGCCAGACGCTCTACCAGATCCTGATTCTGTCCAGGCCAGATAAAGCTGATCAGAGTTCCACCTTCAGAAAGAAGGTCCGCTTCATGCGCGTCCATGTCGCCACGCTCCATTGGCTCGCGCACCTTGATCACCACATCCGACTGACCCCACGCGGTTTGGGTGTCACAAATCGTCGCTCCTGCAGCTTCATATGCTTGGTCAGTATAGGTGGCAGCATGACCTGCGCCGGCCTCCACCTGAACTTCGAAGCCCTGCTTGATAAGCCGCTGGACATTTTTGGGGGAAGCAGCCACACGGCACTCACCGGGCCAGGCTTCCTTCACAACACCGATCTTCATGACCGATCCTTTCAGGGGAGTTTTTTGCTTATTGATCCCATGATGCGAGTTTCAGAGGCTACTTTGTAGCAATTCCGGAGCATTCCTCTTCGACTCGCCGGTTCTCTTCACCCCGACAACAAGTAAAATGAAACGTGTGGATCCTTTGAATTCTGCGGAATTCAGGACACTGGAAGGAGCTGGCATGAAAAAGGAACTCTTGCCCATGATTCGAGATGGGGCAGCCCGCCTTCCATTCACTTTGCCCGCAATCGCCCCGATACCCTCAATTGCCCTGGCGCTGCTGATTCTTGTCATGGCAAAACCGGCCATGGCCCAAACCCCAGTGACGGTCTGTGGCACCTTTGAAATGGATCCATTGGGGATGTGTCTCGTCTTTTACCCCGACGATCCGGCAATCGGAGATATCGCCGCCGATCTGGGCACATTGCCGATGCCCCCTGCTGGCAGCTATGGCCTTCTCAGCGGCACCGCCTGGGATTGTGTCGGCATCTGCTTCCCGACTCTTTGTATCAGCGGTGGTACGTTTGATCCCATTGGCTGTAATCCTGCCAGTGGTCCCGAGTTCATTCGCGGTGATTGCAACAACGACATGTCCTTCAACGTGGCCGATGTGATTTATCATCTGACCAGCCTCTTCGCCTCTGGCCCGCCACCACCCTGCCGCGATGCCTGTGACATGGATCTCAGTGGGAACGACGACATTGGCGATTCGATCCAAATGCTCAATGTGCTGTTTCAGGCCGCGCCTGGTCCCCCGGCCCCGTTTCCGGATTGCGGACCTGCCGCCCCCGGCGGCCCTGTTCCCGACTGCCAAAATCCCATCTGTCCCTAAGTAATCGCTCCCATTAGCAGGAGGCCTTATGGCTTTACGGATATCACTATTCAGGAACAAGCATCCCCTCGTTAGCACTGCAACACTAGCAGTCTGGTGCACCTTGTTCAGTATCCTCCTGATGGACTTAAAGACTTATGAGGGAGCGGAATCTTGGCCAACTGTTCCGGGGAAAATCTCGACATCTGAGATCTCTGAGGTCAAAAAGAGAAGAGGGCGCTCTTCGGATTACCGAGTTTCACTGCAATATCAATACGAGGTTGCAGGCGTGAGCTACACAAACGACAAGATCAGCATCATGGACGATAACCACAGCAGTCTCATGATTGCTGAAGAGGCACTGAAAAAATATACACAGCTCCCTCAACTGACGATCTTCTATTCCAAATCGGACCCCAGCACCTCAATCCTTGAACCGAAGGCCCCCGGCCACACATATATCTTCTTGATCTTCGGTGCCGCAGGGGCAGTCATCCTTGCAGGGATATGTGCCTTTGGTTGGTGGAAAAAACTGAGCTCATCATGAACGATTCCACCGATCCTCCCAAAATGACCTTCGCAGGCAAAGGTTGCCTGATTCTGATCTTTGGTTTGATTTTTTCAGCGTGGCTCGGGTTTGTTCTATTTTTCTTCGCCGAGTCTCGTCACTACCAGGCTTCGACAGAATGGCCGAATACATATGGGATAGTATTGACCTCTGAATACAAAAGGGTCGTCTCTACCAGTGGAACCGGGCGACAGCGAACCACTACTACCACCTACAAACCCAACATTACTTATCAATACTCGGTCAGCGGTGAAAACTACGAAAACAACATGGTTCAGTTTATGAGCAGCTTTAAAAAAGAAAGTGATGCGAAAACGCTGGTCGAAGGTTTTCCTGTCGACGCAGAAATCCCGGTATTTTACTTCCCCGATGACCCAGCGGATTCTGTTCTGATTCAAGGCTTGCAGGACAGTACGAAATTGGTCATGAACATTTTCTTTTTTGGGGGAATCGCGTTCGTCATCATTTTGATTTTTCCGTTACGGAAGGCATTTCGGGGCAAGCACCTCGATGAAACAGAACAAGGCAACCCAACTGAGTAAATCAGGGCACCATTGCAATGTCTGATAGAAAAACTATAATTCAGGTATCTAACTGAGGATCCGCTCAAAGATAGATATTCTGGTAGCTACATGTTCAAAAAACTCTCAGGGACTCAACGAATGAATCATCAAAACTGCCTTCAATTATTCATGACCTCAGTAATGATTCTGATTTTTTGTGGATTACCACAGCACGCTTCAGCCAGTGACGTTTATCTGCTGAAGATGGAACATCCATTTCCACCGCTGCCCACTATTGATGTGTTGCTCGACACCCAACACGGTGGCCCTGTAAATGGTTGGATCATCACGATCTGTCATGAAGAAACTGAAGTAGAGTGGAATGACCTTTACTACGGCAGCGCTGTCACCAACTTGCCTGCGCCACCGGAGTTTGAGGCCATCACCCCATTTTCCAACGGTTTTACGGTTGAGACGATTCTCGATTCAACCCTGGCGTTGACGCTCCCTGCGGATGAAGACCTGCACCTCTACTCAGTCGATTACGTTTGGGTCCCCACAGGGTCCTACTGGACAGATCTGACCTTTTGTGACCCTGGCGGATCGACCTATTCGAATATGATCTTGAGGGAATCCTTCGCCACTCTCCCCTACACATTTGACACCTTCATGTTTAATGGAGTCGTAGACCCCATGGCGATTTACCGCATGCCTTTCTCGGCCGGCACCTACGATGGTGACAGTGGAATCGGCAGCATCTCCATCGAACCCATGGTTCTTGCAGGCCTTGTGCCCTCTTTTGAGTTGGATGGCCTATCGATGGCGGTCTCCCATGACGGCGATCTTTTTCAGGTCGACAGCGTCATCCCATCTGGCCAATTCGCCGAATCCAATGGTGGAGCCGGACCCGACCTGGTTTTGGTCGAGATCCTCGACAATGGTTGGACCATCGACATGACCGTCGACACCGCTGGAATCGAAGTCGTCCCCTTCAACGGTGGGCTCATTGCCGTCGAAGCGACTTATTCGACGATTCCATCAGCAGCCTCATCCTCTGCCTGCGTCTCCAGCTGGCTACGATTTGACAATGCCTTGGGCGTCGATAACGAAGTCGATTTTTCGGGATTTGGCAGTAACGGCGTCGAACGTGAAGACAATGTTCTCGTGATGATCCCTATTCTAAACAACTTCATTCGGGGCGACGTCAACGCAGACAGCACCATCAATCTCGCAGACGCAATTGCTCAATTGGATGCTCTTTTTGGACCCAGCGGCTCCATAAACTGTGCCGATTCTGCCGATACCAATGATGATGGAGCCTTCAATATTGCCGATTCGATATATCTGCTGAGCTTTTTGTTTTCCGGAGGAGCAAGCCCAGCTGAGCCCTACAGCAACTGTGGACTGGATCCAACAATGGACGCCTTAGGCTGCTCATCGCCCCCTTGCCCCTAATTATCCGCCAATTTTAAAATTGCTGGTCCGACCCCTCTGCGAATCCTGATATTAAACTCAGGAGGTTCGCGGTGACTAAAAACCAAAATGTCCCAATTATGGGGCCACACCACTTCCGTTGCCTGATTTTTACCAAGGCCACAGCCTCCCCTCAAAAACTGCGCTCTTTACCGTCTAACGCCACCCTGATCCTGGACCTCGAAGACAGTATCCCTGCGGAACAAAAATCTCAGCAAAGACAACGAATACAAAAACTCTTCGAAACGGGCATTTTCAGAGACCGCACTGTGGTACTGCGAATCAATGGGCCAGATCAACCTTCGGAAATGCATGCAGATATCATCTCATGCCTTCACAAGGATTTGGACGGCATCATCGTCCCTATGATCCAGAACAGGGAAGAGATGGTATCGCTGGAAGACATGATTCAGCGCCGTGAAAAATGGCTCGATTTACCAAAGAAAATCTCGCTGATTCCTCTGATCGAAAGACCCGGCGCAGTTCTCCATCTGGAAGAAATTCTGTGCAGTTCTCCTCGAATTTGTGCTGTCGCTTTCGGCCATGTGGATTACTGCGTGGAAATGCACTCTGAGATTCATGAAGATTGCTACGGCGATGCCCAAATGAAGGTTCTTCAAGCGGCGCGCGCCTGTCAGATTTCTGCTGTCGCTACCGTTCACTTGGATCTGAAAAGTACGGTTGGCTTCGAAAACCAAAATATAAAAATGAAAAAGTATGGTTTCGACGGCTGCTTCGCCCTGAATCCCAAACAGGCTGAGTTAGCTTTGAAAATCTTCACCCCCACTATGGAAGAAATCGCTTACTCCAAACGCGTTTTGGATGCCTGTCGTGAACAGGGACACATTGCGATTCTCGATGGTGAAATGATTGGCCCACCGATGGTCAAGATCGCTCAGAGGATTTTGCAACAATATGCTCTTGAGAATCTGGAGGTGGCCTAATGCGAGGAAGCCTTCCCAAATACGGTCTTGATCTAAATACGGTTCAGCATGGCCAAATTCTTGAAAGTCCATACGAGATCACCGTCGATGATTCTTGGCGCATTCAGTGGCAATCAGTCTTCCCAACGTCCAGCAAGCTGACGACGAGTGAAGAGTATGCCCAAGCTTGGGGATTTGAATCTGCTGCGATTCCCCAAGCAATGCTGCTCAACATGGCACTCTGTTTTTCAGTTGAACCGTTTTCACAAAGTTGTCGTCTACATTTGGGCCTCGAAAATGCACGCCAGGAGAGGCCTGCTCATTTCGGCGACACCTTTCGAAGTTACACACGCATTGACGGTCTAAAAAATACATCCCGCGGAGATGCCAGCGTCATTCACTCTACGCATATTCTTGTCAATCAACGAAACGAGAGGGTCTTTTCTCTCAAAAAGCGCTCGTATTACGACCCTCTACCTACTTCAAGAACCGAATCGATCATTCAAGATCAAGTCGACGGAGACGAGTTCTTTGCCATCGCCGAATCATCGATGATTGATCACTTCAGTGGCATCTCCAAAGTTCCAGAATCAAAAAACAGTCCGTTTAAAATTGGTGATTTCATTCTTCATCCCATGGTTCGACCCCTGGGCTGGTCAGAGAACCTCGCCCTCTCAACTCTTTACCGAAATACCCATCCCATCCATTGGGACTCACAGCACTATGGCAGAGATGGGATAGTTGTATGCGGGGGCTTTGTGCAATCGATGGTGTTTGCCGCTTGTGATCGCGAACTCCGGCAAGTCCTCGACGAGACCCTGATAAGCTCTTCCCATATCAATACAGTGGCACCTGAAGATGGGATCGGAGCCATCTCCAAGATCGTTGAAGTAGAAAATATTTCAGAAACCTTGGAGCGCATCACTGTGAAAACTCTTGGCCTCAAGAATGTCGATATCGCTCATGAGCTGCCTGAAGTTGATATTCCAGATCAACTATTGAGTGCAGAAACACTCAAACCTTCAGAGATTGAAAAAATCTGCGCGGGTAACTGCCCAGAGCTTGCAGGGCGGATTGCCATGCAAGCTACCCGATCCATATTAAGACCTCGTTAGCTTATCGCTTCGGGGAGGTGTGCAGGCTTAGGGAACCTGATAAGGAAATAGGTACGTTGATGACACATGCCGACGATCTCTACTGCCTGGAGCAATGGAGAACAGAATGACTCATGCAAACGATTCAATTGGCGGCTTTTTATTGAACCGGCCATTTGCCGGTCAAATCATCGAAAGTCCCCATGAGATCACTGTCGAAGACTACTGGCGAACACGCTGGTCTTCCATCTTCCCGATCTCGCAACGGGTCCATACGAGTCTTGAATATGCGAGATCTTGTGGGTTTTCAGAAATCCCCTTCCCATCAGATCTTCTTCTGAATATGACCCTGAGCTTCGCTTTGGATCCACTTTCTGAGCACTGTCGCTACCATCTGGATATTGAAAATGCTCGTCAGGAAAACTCCGTAAACACGGGTGACACTCTCAGAAGTTTTTCCAGAGTGGAGGAAGTTCGCAACACCAGTCGTGGCGATGCCAGCGTGATTTCCATGACCCATATACTGGTCAACCAAAACCAACAAAGAGTCTTCTCGTTGCTCATGAGGTATTTTTTCGACCCCCTGGACAACCCATCAGCTCAACAAGAAACAACGCCACCTTCCTCTGCACTTCGATACTTTCAGCAAGCTGCGGGATTTTTTACGGATCGATACAAAGACGTCGAGCAATTTCCGGATGCTCCTCAATCAACGCTAAAAAGAGGGGAAGTTTTCTTTCACAAAGCACGACGACCCATCGCATGGTCGGAGAACCTTGCCATTTCCACGATGCTTCAGGAATCACACCCGATTCATTGGGATGAAAAACAGTATGGTCGAGATGGGCTGATGATTTCAGGTGGGCTGATTTATTCTCTTGTTTCGGCCCTGAGCAATCGTGATTTTAGCCAAGTTCTCGATGAAGTCGTACTTCACTGCTCCCATCTCCAGCATGTTTCACCTGGAGATCAAGTTAGTGCGGTCAGCAGGATTCTCGCTGCAGAGCCGATCGATGATCAACTTGAGACGATTCGGGTCAAAACTCTGGGGCTAAAAAACTGGCAACCGAAACCAGATAAAAAGGGAACTTTGTTTCCCTTGAGATTGCTCAAGGAAAAACAACGGTCTCGCTCTGAGATCGAAAATCTTTGTCGGGATGAAGCTCCCGAACTGAGTGAAAAGATTGTTCTTCAGTCAGTCCGCTCTCTGATACGCCCTCGATCAAAGAAGATGGTTAAAATCCTATCGCAAGATTAATGATGGGCCCCGGATCATATGTTCCTTCAGGCCCAGAAGACGTATCCACCGTTAGAGGAAGGATCAGAGAGAGGTTCCAACTTCTCATGACTTCATCTCTCCAACTGATACCCAACTGTAGGGAAACGTTCTGAAATCCTGTATTCGGGTCTTCAACACCATCCCAGTAAGCACGCCCCATATCTTGGACGAAGACCCCAACAAGGCCATTGAGGTGATCCCAAGGCCCAACTTTACCAAGGGGCGTCACGACTCCCATTCCCCCCTGTACCAGTTGAGAACCCTTGTACCCTTTGCTGCTCACCGCTGTCGGAAATCGTCCTTGGCCATAGATACTGAATATGCTTTCTTCTCCGATAGGGCGGCTATAGGAAAACTCGATAATCGGATCAAACGTTCCACTGCCAAATTGGATGTGTTCATGGGCTTCGCCATCATCGCCGAGCTCATAAGGATTTTCCTCGGTACGTCCTGTCGGAAATGTTGATCCTAATGCGATCGCCAGATTCCCCATTTCGACACCAAGGTCTCGGACATGCCAGCCCCACAAGAGTTCTAAGTCCCCAAAACCTTTAAGAACTTCCGAAGGGTGGTGAATCTGTAGATTTCTTTCCATCGCTTCGATCTGCTCTGGAGTCGATGCTGGATCGACTTGGGCAAGGGAGGAAGTCCGTGTTCTTCTTTCAAGAGGAAGACGTCCCCTTACAAACCAATCCTCTTTGAAAGAATAGTCAAACTGCATCACCACGCGAAATAGATCCAGGGTGACATCATGAACATGCCCAGGAACATCAATCACGTTTCCGGAAGCGTCGATGCCCTTATTTTCAAAATGGGTGCCATCAAAACCAAAACCTCGGCTGATGGAAAGTCGAGTTTGAATCGAACCAGCGCCATACTTAATAGAGCCCAGACCGGACCCCAGGGCGCCCGGATCAGGGGCACCCGGATTGGTTCAGGCCGGTCAGCCCTGAGCCCAAACCGACGGCCCAGCAAAGAACTGAACTAGCAGGAACAGAACTGTGAACCAATGAAACTTCTGGTGCATTGAGAATCCTCACAAACAACGGAAACCTGTCTTGAGTTCGAGAAATTACCATATTTTGGCTTCATTTCCGTCTGGAAATGGAAATGCTTCAGCCTTACGAACAGCCCATATTCTGCAGTTCCAAAAATCTGACAATTTCGCCGAAACTATTTTTGCCGGCACCGTTTTGAACAATAGCGGACCTCTACCCAGTTCTTTTCCCACTTTTTACGCCAAAAAAAGGGCCTCCCGCATGCAAGGCAGATCTTCTGATCGAGGTCGTATTTTTTCTTTTGCTTCGCCATGAATCCAGAATAACTCCTATTGGCATTTCCTGCTGAGAGATCCCTGAGGGCCTTTCATGATGGATGACCGAATTTCTACCTGTTCAAGAATGACCATGATTTCCCGGTTTGCTTCCCCAGACGTATCAGAACAGTAAGATTTGCGTGACGCCGAGCTTGTAAATCTGGCGCAACCCGAATCTTTTCGAATCGAGCACTTTGATATGCAGGAACAAATACGCAACGTGGCGATCATCGCCCACGTCGACCATGGAAAAACTACTTTGGTCGACCGCCTGCTCTATCAGTCAGGGATGTTTCGTAACGAAGAATTAGATCGCCTCGCGGGAGGTCAACACGGCCTGATCTTTGACAGTAATCCTCTGGAAAGAGAACGTGGCATCACGATTCTCGCTAAGAATTGCGCCATAGAAGTTCAGCGAGAAGAGATCACCTACCGTATTAACGTCATCGATACCCCTGGTCACGCCGACTTCGGAGGCGAAGTTGAACGCGTTCTGTCGATGGCAGATGGTGTTCTTCTTTTGGTCGATTCCTTCGATGGGCCCATGCCACAGACTCGTTTCGTTCTGCAAAAGGCACTCGAAAACAAACTCAAGCCGATGGTCATTATCAATAAGGCGGATCGTCCAGATGGGCGACCCTCAGAAGTCGTCGATGAAGTTTTCGACCTCCTCGTTAGCCTGGAAGCCGATGATGAAACTCTCGACTTCCCCATCTTCTACTGTTCCGGTCGCGATGGATGGTGCGAAGAAGAGCTCGGTGGTGAACGCTATGACCTTCAGAGAATCTTCGATGCCATCATCGAGCACGTACCATCTCCTCCCGTCACCCTCGATGCACCTCTTCAACTGCGAGTCAGCACCCTCGATCACTCTGAATTCATAGGACGTATTGCAATCGGGCGTATTGCTGCAGGAAAAGTCTCTGCACACGAAGAAATCCAGGTCTTGAGCCCGAATGCCGCACCTCGTAAAGCGCGAATTCAAGAACTTCATTTGTTTGAAGGCCTTGGGCGTAAAAAAGTAAAAGAAGCTGAGGCAGGAAATATTTGTGCTGTCGTCGGCATCGACAACATCGAGATTGGCGATACGATCGCCTGCTTGAAAAAGCCGACGGCCCTGCCCGCCATTCTTGTAGACGAACCGACCCTTCACATGACCTTCCGTGTAAATGATGGGCCCTTCGTTGGTCGCGAGGGCAAGTTCGTCACCTCAAGACAGCTGAAGGACCGCCTCGACAAGGAACTCGAACGCAACGTGGCCCTCAAAGTCGAACAGGGTGAGCGACCGGAAGAGTTTATGGTCTCGGGCCGCGGTCTCATGCATTTGGGAATCCTCCTCGAAAACATGCGCCGAGAAGGCTTCGAGATGTGTGTGGGTATGCCTCGGGTGATTGAGCGTCAAGTCGATGGAAAGTGGCACGAGCCCTTTGAGCATCTTGTCATGGATTGCCCTATCGACGCACAAGGACCTGTGATGATGCTCGTGGGTGAACGCCGTGCAGAGATGATGGATATGAGCACCCGATCCGCCAGCGATATGATTCACATGGAATTCAAGATTCCCGCTCGGGGTCTGATTGGCCTGCGAACCAAACTTCTTACAGCAACTGCAGGTCGTGTCATCATGCATCACAGTTATCTTGAGCATGGACCTCAGACGGGATCAATTCCGCGACGTAACTCGGGTTCACTGATCGCTGTAGAGAGTGGTCAGACCACCCCTTACAGCCTCGATGCTCTCTTTGATCGCGGCGTTTTCTTTGTCGAACCTGGAGAGCAGGTCTACGAAGGCCAAATCGTCGGTGAACACAACCGCGACAATGACCTGGAAGTCAATATCGTGCGCACCAAGAAGCTGACCAATGTCCGAGCTGCTGGAAAAGACGACAACAGCAGCGTGCGTCCCCTTAAGAAACTAAAACTGGAAGAGGCTCTCGAGCTCGTTGTCGAAGGGGAGCTGGTCGAGATCACTCCCGAGAGCATCCGCGTGCGCAAACATCTTCTCAAAGAAGCGGACCGCCGCCGCGAAAAGCGCAAAGCAAAAGCCGAGAAAGATTCCTGATCAACTCATCCGAATACAGTAGCTGCGTTAAGGATAAACAAAGATGCGCTGGAGAATGACAGTGGCCTGATAATCGGCTTGGCAGTACATATAACAATCAAAGATACAAACTGGGTCCTCTAAAATTTTCCGATCACCGATGCTAGTAAGCTTATACTTTAAAACCATTTAGATTAGCGTACCCCTCTTTAATCGAGACCTCTCCACACTCCCATTCCAATGATGCGCCGACTTGATTTGGGACTCATTAGTCCTGAGAATCGGATCTTTATTCAGTAATTTAATGAGGAGGTTGTTGTGAATCGTTTCAGATTACCTAGCACCTGTAATTCAAAGGATACGCCGTGGTTCACGCCATCGGGTTTATCACTGTCTTTTCTGTTTTTGTTTCTCATGACGTGTTTTGGTGTCGGAGCATCCCATGCTCAAACACCTGAGATTCCCGGAGCGGTTGACAATTCTCTCGTGAAAGCCACTCTGAATTTTCAAAATTCTGCGGGTGGGGTTACTCCCGTGGAATTTAGAGGTGTGATTTCCGTCTCCAGAGAATCTTCTACAGTTCAATCAATTGAAAGCACTCGGTATGAACTGATCGGTGCTGTGCTGGAAGGTCCGCAAAACTCACAATTGATTCTCAAGGCTGTTCCAGGCGAGCTTTGGACAGGCAATGAACTTTCTGTCAAAGCGCAACTTATCACGAACGGTGTGACCTACGAAGCTGTCGGTGTGGGGCTGTGTCGTTTGGGAACACAGCTTGCGTCGACACTCACTTCGGCCCTGATGGTGAATTGGGACCTCAAGCTTCCCGAGCTTGGGATCGAATTTCTCCCTCCTATTGTCGGCGACCCACCTATTATCATCACCCCAGACCCTGACCCAAATGTGCCCGATGTTCAGATTCTTCAGCTCCCGTCATTTTCTGTAGATCCCAACACCTCATTAAATCCACCAAGCCCTTCGATGACCTTTGGTACAGGAATGCCTCCTGTGCCTGGATTGGATGTTCTCGGCGATCTCTTTGAAGACAATGTTGATGGATTTTGCCACGGGGTCCGGGTCACGGACCCGGGTAGAAACGTCATCTTTTCTGTGGACAGAACCAGCTTTGGTAACCCTGGATCCGCAGTGAATGCAGCGGCTACGGCTTCCCCGGCCCACGCATCTTCCTCTGAGTTCGCCTCACTCGGAATTCCCGTTTCTGGAGCATTTACACCTGTCAATACTCTGGTCGTTCCATTCACCTCATTGACAATTCCTCCCAATGAAGATCTTGATGCACTCGATGATTCTCCACCTGCATTTTCAGATCCAAATGGAAACGGTACTCCAGTAAGACCTGTTTGGTGGTCTCTACAAAATGGCGGCGCAAGCACCGGGTCTTCACTTCCAGAAGTTCGCCCCGGACTGCCTACAGATGGAATCTGTTCTGGCGATGACATTCTTGTCTGGGTGCCGGGGCTGAGCGGCAGATACATCTATGCCAGTGGCCGAATTGACATTGGTCTTCAAGATGGCACTCTTGAACCCAATGCCACAGACGATATCGATGCTCTCGTCATTATGCCCGCTAAAGGTTTTGACGAAGGCAGTCTAACAGAACTTCGTCCAGCCCCTAAAGGTGTGCCGCCGCTGAATCCCGACGGTACTGTTAACATGCCTAATGGAAACCTTCAGTGGGATTTGGGCTTCTTCTCGCTCTCAAGAAACAGCGCAAGCCTCGGTGGCCCCAACTTATACACAGCTTCAGATATTTTTGTCACAAACTTCAACGGTACATTTATGCGACTTCACAATGCTGCCGCACTCGATTTGTCTGCAGATGACAACCTGAATGCCATGAAGTTCATGCTAAGTTCGTGGCATGGATCCGTTGATGTAGTGACTGATCCCACTGGAACCTCAACTGTTACTTTCGATATTGGCGATACCTCAACGGTTGTCGTGATTCCACCAATAACAGCGGGTTCCGATGCATTAGTTGCCAACACCATCGTCAATGCCCTGAATACCAGTGAGTACTTCCAAGCCAGGCCTTACACACGAGCTTTCGCTAATCCTTTCAACTCATCACTCATCACTCTGGTTGGCCTCGGTCCATGCAATACGCGGGCAATATCTGCTGATCCAGGGATTGTGATTACGAATCTCATCGATCCGCTTCCATTCCCACTAGCGCCCATTTTGATTTGTCCCAATGACGAATGTCCTGATGCCCTCGGGATCGCACCCGGTGGTACAATTTTCGACACTTCGTGTGCAACGCCCAGCCCAGACCCCTTCGATCCAACCATGTGCTTTGGTCTTGGTGGTGTAAAAGACGATCTTTGGTACACCTTCAGCCCCCCAGAATGTGGAACGGTCAAGGTCAGCACATGCCCGTTCAACGGCTCCGCCACTTTTGATACTGATCTAGTTGCCTATAGGGGAACCTGCTCAGACAAGGTTCAAATTGCTTGTAGCGGAGATGTCGCAGGCTGCTCGGGTGGAACTTCAGAGATGGAATTTACCGTTTCTGCAAACAATGTTTACTACATTCGCGTGGGAGGTGTTGACGACACTGTCAACGGACCCGGAGAGCTGTTCCTCGATTTCGTACCTGGCTTCTCGTCCGGTGACGAATGCTTTGAAGCCATCCCGGCTGTGCTCGGATTCAATGGCCTGGACACCATTTGTGCGACGACCAGTACTGAGCCCTACGATGATGCTCAATGCGGAACAACTTTCCTCGGTGGCATGACCAACGATGTCTGGTACACCTACACCGCAGACAACTCTGGATTGCTAAATGTCAGAACCTGTGAAATCGTATCTTTCGACACGGATGTCGTTGTCTACAGCGGGGATTGCGCAAATCTCGTTCAGATCGCCTGTAACGGCGATGGCTTCAACGCTGCTACAGGCCAAAATTGTACAGGGTTCACTTCTGCAGTCGAAGACATCCCCATCACCGCTGGAGAAACTTACCTGATCCGTATTGGAGGATGGGACGACGCCTCTTTCGGTAAGGGCCTCGTGGAGTTGGAGTACCGTCAGCAAGGAACTGCCGACCCGATCACCAACATGACTTGCGATGCCAACTGCACCGACACGTCCACGGTCAACTGGACCAACGGCGGTGCCTACGACAGCATCAACGTCTACATCAATGGTGCTTTTGAGACGACCCTCGCAGGATCTGCCAGCACATACAGCGCCAACCCCATCAATGGGATCCGCGATATCTGCCTCGAGCCGGTCATCGGATCGACCGTAGGAGCACAGACCTGCTGCACCGCCTTCGGTTTGACTCCGCCGCCCGTCAATGTCTCCTGCGATCGCATCTCGGGAACAACAGATGTGGCGGTCGCATGGATCAATCCCGTGACCTACAACGCGGTGGAGGTGTACGTCGCCGGCGCCTTCTTTACCTCTCTCTCAGGAACCACCGAAAACATCCTGGTTCCCGGTGCAGGCACCAATGAGATCTGCGTTCGCGGCTTGCTCGCCAACTGCTGGTCTGACCTCAAGTGTTGCACCGGTGGCGGTGGTACCACTTCGCCGATCACCAACATGACCTGCGATGCCAACTGCACCGACACGTCCACGGTCAACTGGACCAACGGCGGTGCTTACGACAGCATCAACGTCTACATCAATGGTGCTTTTGAGACGACCCTCGCAGGATCTGCCAGCACTTACAGCGCCAACCCCATCAATGGGA
>NZJA01000153.1 GCA_002691835.1 Planctomycetota bacterium | reverse complement strand
TATATAACCTATCTTGATAAGTTGTACTACGTGACTTATATTTACTGTATTGGTTCCCTTATCGCATCCATTTATGAACTTAAAGCGGCATCGTCTGTGATTTTGCGCGTAAAAAGGAGAAGGCTTTCGTCAATGTTAAAGCTACGAATCTTTCTGGGCGCGATAATATTAATTTCTCCATTTCTTCTTCTTTATTTGTAAAGAAAATTATGGCTCAATATTAGTTTTCTGAGGTTGTTAGTGCGTTCCTTTGAAATGTCTGTGGTGAATACGGCGATTGATGAATCTTTTAATTGCATTGTCTAGAAATGTACCATGCTTTTATTGCAGCCATTATGAGTGCATGGTTGTGCTCCCGAAACAATCCTGCAAAACAGCGGGTGATAACCCACTCCCTGTTGACGATCACGGTTATTGAAGCTGCATCTACATCATTGTTTGTTTTTAGTGCTGACTAGTCCTAAGAAATTTTCGATAAGTCATTGTTGTCCTTGAATCCCGTTATTTTCAGTAACTAGTGATTTCTTGAGAGGATATTATTTTATTTGTTAGTAATGATTGGATCGTAAATATTTAGTGCTTAAGAATTGGTTAGACCATATTTGGTTCCTGCCTATTTTGCTTGGCTTAGCTATTTTCAAACAAGCTATCGTGATACATTTGCATAAACACTTTTTCCATCGCCAGGAAGTAGCGATAGATCAAGAGAATTTATTTTTCTGCCAACATTGATATCGAGACCTCCATCTCTTGCTGAATCATATTCTTCTAGGCTCAGTTGTAAGCCATCTTTCGTTTGGTAGTCGTAAAACCTGCAACTTCCTTCTTGGTTATTGACTCTGCCTTCCGTTGAATATTTTGCTTCTCCTTTTTCCCTTAATGAATAGGAGATTCCTTGATGATCAATGTATCTTGGTGGCGGTAGTTGAATGCACAACTCATCCTCTGGTACGGGAGTTAACCAGCTCACTTCTAGCCAATCATCCTCAACAACAACAAGCCATGCTGCATCATCGTTGTCTCGCAAAAGATATTCAATCCACTCAAATTTATCTTGGTAATATCGATATACTGTTTCGAGAATCCAATCTCGTCCTTGGTACTGAACCACATCACCGATCTGAAGCGTGAATAACGTTCGTTCTGTTGCAACCTTTCCTTTTAGCTTTGCATTGCGACCAACTGATAGGCGCTTAGACCTGAATTGAATCCAGACGAAAAGTGCTACGAGAAACAGTAGGATTAGAAAAAATGTCATTAGCGGATGGGGGCTGACCAGCGGTCTCTGCGTTGGTAGTCAATCAGAACAGGGCGTGAGAGTCGATTCGGCTTTACTGAATCTTGATCCTCTGGCCGGTAATCCTTCGGAAACTGCATCAATTGTTTGAGTTGGTGCTGATCAAACCAACGTGCTTCAAAGGGTACTGGATGAAAGTCAAGGGTTTTGTTCTCGCGATGGGCGAGTACAAAACCCCATGGACCAAAACTTGGCACGGTCACGCTGTAGGGATGTGTTTTCACAGGCAGATGCTGCAGGCTTTTTTCTATGGATGCCAGCACCATGGGTGTAAAAAAGGGTGTACTGGCCTGGGTGATGAAGATACCGTCAGTGCTGAGCAGTCGGATCAAACGACTGTAAAATCCAACGCTGTAAAGCCTTGCCACAGAGGCAGTGTCGGGATCAGGAAAGTCTGCGATCACAACATCAAACGGACCTTGAATGGTCCGGAGCAGCCCGAATGCATCACCTATTTCCACGTGAACTCTTGGGTCTGCAAAGCTGTGCTGGTTGAGGCGCTGAAGAGCTGGGTTTTTTTGAGCCAGTCTCAGCATCGCTGGGTCCAGTTCGATCACATCTACTCTTTCCACAGCCGGCCATCTCAGCACTTCTCTCAGCGCTAATCCATCGCCAGCACCTAAAAGAAGAATGCGTTTTGGATTTGGATGGGCTGCCATCCCAGGATGCACTAATGCTTCGTGATATCGATATTCATCACGACTTGAGAACTGTAGATTTCCATCGAGGTACAGACGCATATCTCCGCGGCGACGCGTTAAGACGATGCGTTGATACCGACTTTGAATTCTGCTTATCACTGGATCGGAATAGAGGTTGTCTTCTATTCGATCTCCAAGGGGAACTGAAACTAATCCGCCGATGGCAATGATGGGCATCGCCAACAAGGTTCCGTGGCGCCACTTCCTTAAATCGCTAAATGTCCAGCTAAGCCAACATGCACATCCAATTGGAACAATGGAGAGAACTGCTGCTGTTGGTAACAACCCCAGTGTGGGTAACAGCAACATGGGGAAGGCCAATGCACCCAGTAGTGACCCGAAATAATCGAGAGCTAACACGCGAGCCAAAACTTGTCTGAGTTGTTGCTGGGTTTCCAACAACCTCGTGATGAGGGGGAGCTCCATTCCACCCAACACTCCAACCAAGATTGTGAGTACGACAACGGCCAACCAAAGTGGCCCATCAACCGCGAACAGTTGAAACAAAGCCAATGGTCCTAAAAGACACAACGGACAAAGGCTTAGTTCCACCAACAACAGACAGCGCAGTAAGGCTGATCGTGGGCTCGAGGAGACTGCCAGAAATTCTGTAATCCAGGCTCCTAGGCCCATGGCTGCAAGGAAGGTGCCAACAACAACTCCTGTCGCCAGGGTTGCATTACCAGCGAGGTAGCTCGCTTGTGTCACCAATAACAGCTCGAGAACCAGGCCAGCTGCCGACGAAAGCATCGCCGTCACTAACAGCACCCGCACTTGGCTTGGTGCAATTGAACCCGTCACTTCGCTCCAGATGGACCACGACCTTGAAAACCGCTCCATCCTTGACGTGAACTGGTTCTCCAAGTGCCGCCACTGCCGAAGCCTCTATAAATGACTCCACCAGATGAGGTGGAGCTATTGGGTGTTCCGTCACTACCAAGGCGATAAGTGCTAGGACGATTGATGGCATTGGAGGATCCAACCGTCATAACTAACACTGATAAACCCAGAAGAAGAGGACGATGCATTAACCAATCCTCCGAATTTTTAGCGGCAGGATGGAAACAACGCGATCGCGAAGATCAAAATCAATCCACTCTTGTTCGAGAACGTCAACTCGTTCAGGCATAGACAGTCGAAATCTAAGACTTTGTAAATCTGGATTAAAGAAGAAAAGGCGAGTTTTGAATCTCCAAAAAGGAGGATCATCTTCGTCAGAAGCAGATTTTCTCTCTAAGTAAATGTTTATAGTTTCGGTGTGAAGTAGCTTGCCGTTTCCATCAGCAATGCCTAATTCAAGAGGCAATGGAATAACTCTTGCAAGAGTGTAGTGGCTAGTAGTTACCTCAAATCGTCCATTTAGTTTAAGCATAATCACTCCCTTTTCGTAATTCATCCTTGTGAGAGTGGATGCTTCTAACAGATCATCGATGCGGCCACCAAAACGACGGCGCCCTTGGCAATAGACACTATTTAGGAAGAGCAGCACAATTGCAAGACTGATCCAAAATGTCCAACTGTAAAGTCCTTGATCGATGTATTGATCCTGGATATCAACTCTTAGGGGAAGATTCGCTTTAATAGGTTGACCTGCCCGATCTTCTAGACCATCAACTGCAAAGCGCAATCGATACTGGCCTGATTTGTTAGGCCTAAAGAATACTTTATAAGAATTATCTGATTCATCATAGATGCCAGTTTGCCCTTCTTCTTGCCATATTCCCCTTTCTCTCCAGCCTTCCTTATCAAATGCCAAAACAACTTGGTTTGTCGTATCTATCAGTTCGGTAGAAATCGACACAACGGCATTCACTGGTAGGCCAACAAACGTCACAAGGCGCACTGCGCCAGCAGCGTTTTCTTCAAGAACAAACGGCTTGCTAAAACGCACCTCCCCAGTGCTCGGCAACGTCAGTTCCTGGTTCACGAGCTGTCGGCTGGGCAAAGGCTCTGAAAAGCTCGGCCAGAGGGGGATCAATAGGCTGAGTAGTGGCCATAGCAGCAAGGGTTGCTGCTTGAACGATTGAAAGAATTTGTGCAGGCCCGATGGCTGAGCCATAAAGAAAGGGGCATCCAACACAGTTAGTAGAATACTGGGTAACGCCGTAATTGCTTCAATGTCTCAGCTGGTCACCCAGGTGATGCTCACTATTGGGTGGAGCTTCATCAGCGTTCTCCTCATCCTTGGGGGAACCTGGCTCTTTGATCGACTTACACCGATTGATTATCGTGCCGAGATTCGCAAAGGCAACGTAGCGGCAGGTCTTGTTGTTGCTGCCGTTGTTCTTTCTATTACAGCAATTGTTGTGACAGTTGTTCTAACTTAATTACAACTTTTGTGATTTACTAAGCCCAATTTCAGCCCAATAATTGGTTTAATCGTTTATCTAGGTTAGTTTGCGATTCTAAGAGGTTGAAATCTGGTCATCACCAAGTTTTCAATGCAAATGAGCGTTTTTGTTGAAAAATTTTCACGGTCGAGCTGATCACATCTCCTCAGGGTACGTTCTCAAATTCACCCTGAGTCCTTTTACACCTGCTACAGCATCCAGGCTTTTAAAAGCTCATCCGTTGGCTGATCAATTTGCAAGAAGGTAGCGACCGACTCACGGTTGATGGGTAAAGAGTTGTAAAACTGTATTGACTCCACGTTGGTTCCATGTCCTCCTTCTCTGTCATTGGCTGTGGCTACGTCGGTAGTTTCGTAGCGGCAAACATGAAAAATCAAGGGCATTACGTGGTTGGCACAACCCGCAGTTCCCAAAAATTTGCTGAGTTACGAAAAGTCGTCAACGAGCCGATCAGCCTTGACCTCGCACAGCAACACACGGATTTTTCCTTTCTTGAGAACCAGCAAGGCCTTCTGATCAGTGTTGCACCTACTCAGAACGGAGACGCATATCAAAACGTATTTTCAAATGGTATCCGAAACCTTGCTCGAGCTTTGCGCTGTCGTCAGTCAACTCAGCCGCTTCATGTGACATACATCAGTTCTGCGGGTGTGTACGGAGATCATCAGGGTGAGTGCGTGACCGAGGACTCAACGGTGGATTGTGTGAATCCAGTAAATGCGATGTTGGTTGAAGCAGAAAACGTTTTGCTCACAATCGATCGTCCTGACACCTCGATCTGCGTTTTACGTCTGGGTGGTATTTACGGTCCTGGTCGTGACATGGTATCGATGATCAAGCAGGCAGCCGGAGAGCAGATCCCTAAAAATGGTAATGATATCCCTGCATGGAGTGGTATTTTTGATATCACTAATGGAGTGAGTTTTGCGTTCAGTAATCAACTTACTGGTATCTATAATTTAGTTGATGACATGCAGCTCAGCAGGCGTGAGTTGTCCAATGAAATTTGCGACATTGATGGCTTGCCACCTGTCATCTGGGCGAATGAAAATGCTCCAGGCGCAAGGTCAATGAATGCAAAAGTAGCTAATGATAAAATCAAATCGAGAGGATTTCGGTTAAGCAATCCTTCCATGTTAATGCCGACTCCTGTTTAGGTTTAATGTCCGGAAGCGTTTGTTTGTTTGGTATGTTGCTTACGACATATCTCGCCACGCAAACTCTCCGGAAAGTAATTTATTCCTAGTGTCCATGCGTCACTTGCGTCGATAGCTTTAATTAACTGAATCGACATAATTCCATTGCAATTCAGGATGAGGTCGTAATAGGGAGACATAAGCTGACAATTTAAACTTGACTATTCACTCAGAAACTGGATTGTTTCGCATCCCCCAATGAGGGAAAATTATGTTTTCGTTTCGCACTACTTAAACTGTTCTTACGGATTAAGGTGTAAAAAACCTCGGCTCTGAAGAGATACATACACGCGCTTCTTGAGGCGATACCATCAAGAATTGAGGCTCCTGGAAAGGGGAATCAGATGAATCATGCTCAATGATCAATCGCTCCTTTCAACTCACCAAGGAAGCTTCTGACCATTGGCGTGCCAAAACGTTCCGCTGGTTTCAAGGTCAAGGCCATCAATTCGTGCCAGCAGCCCTAGCACCGCTGTTTTCGTGCTAATTGCCTGCGGGTTGAAGTTAATCATCCGAGTGCTGACCAGCCCTGGATGGAGAATGGCTACCGCGATNCCTNNTGGTTTCAAATCGATCGACAGTGANCGTCCAACCATGTTCAANGCCACTTTTGACATCCGGTAGCCATAAGAGCCCCCAGAANTGTTGTCGTCAATGGATCCCATNCGACTGGTNATCAAAGCNANCTTCGCCCCGTGTGGCATCTGTCCGATCAGCGAATGTGCCAACAACAGTGGNGCTAACGCATTGACCTCGAATTGACGNTTGATTCCGTCGCTATCTAGGTCTTCAAGACCCATTGATTGCAGNATCCCTGCATTGAGAATNACTCCATCCAACTGNCGATNGCTCAGGTTTNGAACNAATCCAGCGATTGAGGTTCCACTNGTGAGTTCGATGNCCGAATGAATCTCCACACCCATGGCCTCAAGCTCTGGGGAGGATTGACGGCATACGGCTATCACATCGTCATGACGAGCGTGTAATTGACGGCAGAACTCAAGACCGATGCCTCTGTTTGCACCTGTGACAAGAAAGGTGGCCAACGTGTCCTCTGAATCAGTCAATAGTTTGATACGTAATCATGAGGGTTCGATCACCGGCAATGACTTCCAGTCGTGCCAGTCAAAATGCCACCATTCAGTAGCAAAGGAACGAAATCCCCTGCGTTCCATCGCCTTCCGCAATGTTTGGGCATTTGCGGCAC
The DNA here is from genome assembly GCA_002691835.1 of Planctomycetota bacterium. The sequence continues at coordinate 1,887 of NZJA01000153.1, read as the reverse complement.
GGTCAGCCAGAACGCCCTCAGCATCCACATGGGCTGACTTTGAAAAATCGTCGTAATCCGTTGGCATTCGCAGCGGATTCCCGCGCTGATTGATGAGCGTTACGTCCACTGAGGCGCCTCTGGTGTGACGGCCAGCATTCACTGAGGGATCTGAGACGTATCGAGGATCCTGTATTGCATCCCACATCTGCTGTTGAACAGCTAGTGGACGGTGCGCATCCCAAACCTTCAATCCAAGTCCTTGTTTAGAGAGATCCAGTTGGACTTGTTGCAGTGCCAAGGCAACAGGACATCGCAATTGGGGGTCGATCTTGTCGTAGAGGGTGCGCCCTAAAAAATTATTAGAGCTGGCATAGCGAATTTCAAACAGTGGTCTGGGTGAAATTTTGTTTAACGACACAAGCTCTAAACCGCTGCATTGCAATGGTGTCTCGGCGCGACTAGGCATTGCATAAATCGGGATACAAAGAAACAATCCAGCTAGGAATCTGATCAGCATCAGATTTGCTGTAAAAGGATCAGCTTTGCTTCCAGGTGATACAACAAAGTCAGACATCATTGATTAGGAGATGAGAGTTGCTTGAAAGTTCCACATTTCACCGGCTTCTTGCCATAATTCCCACGAGTATCGAGAACCATCAACCAAATTGAGTTGGCCAGCGAAGCCAGCTGGAGACGGTTGGTAGAGCTCCATTAAATCCTGAACAGGCTCGCCATCTCTCGTAAAGATTTCGGAAACCCGTTTCCCAAGCCTTGTGGAGAGATCTTTCTGGAATTCATCAAGCCTCATTAGAGTCCGACACCTGTAGAACGCGGGTTTTGCAGTCTTGTAATTATTTACTATAGCTGCAGATTTTAGATTGCATTAGTTATCTTAACGGCTAAAATGTAATGAAATCATAGTTGTGATATTTATTGAATTATTTATCAATTTCCTTGGTTTCTTGATTTAGATCTCTTGGCTAAGCCTGATTTGTTGAAACTTGCCTTCGGGTCATCTGCTCAGGTCTGCTCACTCTCAGTGATCGGTATTCGAAGCTCGAGTCCCTTGGCGCTGCACGTTTGCATCGACATTCATGAATCAGACAGACTCGTGGAGATCCCTCTTCCTCATTGAGATTTGCTGCGAGTCTCCCAAGGTTTCCTTCTTCGTTGGTAGTGGTTGCACGTCAATCAACGAGAGGAGTGGCTGGTGAGCCATCGGCAAAACGTTTTGAAACGCAAATATGAAAACGATTCTCATTTGGTGAAAACGGGCTAAGGTTCAAGAACTGGTTTCTCAGGGGTCAGCCTGAGAAGGAAACGGGGAAAGAACGGTGAAATTCCGTCGCTGTCCCGCAGCTGTAAAGCCCTTGCTTGCTCTAGCAAGGGTCAGTCAGAACGCCCGCCAGTCTTTAAACCGACGAGGATCGACATGCTTCTTTTTGATGTGCAAGCTTTTTTGCACGAATCAGTTCTTTCTGCACCTCTTTTCATTCGAAAGGATCACAGGCTGAGCTTCAAAGACCGATAAATATTGTTAAAAAATAAATAAGCTTTCTTCTGAATAGAAATTTTTTCTGCGTTCAGTCTTTGTCTTCTAAGCTGCTTAAAGATTAGCATTGCTTCTTTAAGTCGTTCCTAATTAGACGATCTGTTGAAAGTAATTATTTATTTTATTATTTACTACTAAACAATGAAACTTTTCCATCAACTGCTGGTGGCCCCAGCTGCCTTGGGCCTTTTGGCACCTGTGGCTGCTAACGCCACTGAGCTGAACATCAACGGTGTGTCTGACTACGCCGCGACCTCTTCATTGAGCAGCCGCGAGCAAGTCACCAGCATCACTCAGTTTTCTGACGTTTACCCAACCGACTGGGCTTATCAGGCGCTTAGCAACCTGATCGA
>NZJA01000152.1 GCA_002691835.1 Planctomycetota bacterium | reverse complement strand
TTCTTGTCCTTCACCTCGGTGGACATTTCACCCAAGCGAGTAACGATGGCCGCAACGGCCTTGTTAATACCACGCTGAATGCTGACAGGGTTTGCACCCGCAGTCACATTACGCAGGCCTTCATTAAAGATGGCATTGGCAAGAACAGTGGCTGTGGTCGTACCGTCTCCGGCATTATCAGAAGTCTTTGCGGAGACCTCTTTGACCATCTGTGCGCCCATGTTTTCAAAAGAGTCCTCGAGTTCGATTTCGCGTGCAACGGTCACACCGTCTTTGGTGACGGTAGGAGCGCCGAAGGATTTCTCGAGAACGACGTTACGGCCCCGGGGGCCGAGCGTGACCATGACAGCTTTGGCAAGCTTCTGAACGCCACGGCGTACAGAATCGCGAGCTTCCTGGTCAAACGCGATGCGCTTTGCGCCCATCGTGTCGGTTCCTCTCGTTTCGGGTCACCATGAAGGATCTTCAGGATCCGGTGACCGGGTTAATCAATATAAACTAGTCAACGATGGCGAGGACGTCGTCCTCACTCATGATCAGGTATTCCTGACCCTCAACTTTGATCTCGGTTCCTGCATAGGAACTGAAGATCACCACGTCGTTCTTCTTCACCTGGAAGTTGGCACGGCCACCATCCTTGAGAAGCTTGCCATCACCCAGGGCCATGACTTTGCCCTCACGGGGCTTTTCCTTGGCGTTATCCGGCAGGAAGATGCCGCCCTTGGTCTTTTCTTCGGCTTCGAGCCGCTTGACAACGATCTTGTCGTTGAGCGGACGAAGATTGAGCTTGGACATTGGTGTCCCTCCCTTTCTCATGCCCTAAAGGCATTGAATGAACATTTTCAGATCCGAGGGGCGGTTCCTGAAATCGCTCGAGAAGCGCATGTTGCTCCTCGAAAAAACTTCAATGACCCTCCCCAATTCTTTGATTATTTTTCATCTGATCCGAGAAGGAATGCTCTGACCAACTCTTGAACGGACCCGCGAAAGTCCTCCGGCATCACCGGTTTCGAGAGTAATCTGAATCCTCCTACAGATTTCACTTCCTCATGTAACTCTGAACTTGCTTCTCCACTGACAAACAGCGTCGGCAAAGCCCAATCCATTTCCCGGCGAGTTCTCCTTAGAACTTCCACCCCGGTCAAATCCGGCATATGGACGTCGAGAACCATCAGGTCGAATGCACTGCGGAGCTCCTTCTTCGCCACTGACGGAGAACAACTCCTGAGTCGCTGCAACGCGGCTTGGCCACCTGAAACCTCTTCGGTGGCAAAGCCATCCCGTTCGAGCAGAGCCGCCAGGCTACCGCGAACACCGGCATCGTCATCTGCGAGCAAAACCCGCCATGGTGTTTTTGCCTTGGGTGTTTTTCCAAAGGAAGCATTTCCAGAGCGTGACCATTCCATGTCGACTCCCTTGAACTGCAAACCACCGAGATCCCTGACGATCGGCTCAACCTGTGGATTCACCCGCAGGCCATAGTTCATTTGCAAGGGCTGTGCCGCTGAAGCACTCGCACTGGGCAATATCCGTAAGTAGCTAAATAAACGGCACTTAAGTGGAAGCCCTCAAGCCTCGAAAGCTCTGGGCGAGAGCAAGGACGGTCAAATTGGCAGGAGACTGTCCGGGCCACCACTCCCGCCTGCCGTTGTGGCAGTCCTGACCCTTCGTCATCCGCTCAAGCTTCACGGCTCATCCGGACTCCTATTGCAGTTTTTCCCACTCTCGCCACCATCCATACTTCGTGTCCCCAAATCCCCTGCCCGCCTTCTGGTGAGGGACCTGGCACGAAAGAAGGAGCCGCGATGTCTCAGCACCCTCAGGATCCCGTTCAGCTGGCTGAACAGATTCGCATCCTCCTGGAGGTCCCCGATTCAGAAGCGAGACTCCGCGAAATGCTCCATGGAGTCCGCCCCGAAGACATCGCACTCGTTCTCGATGACCTCTCCCCCCAGGAAACCTGGATGGTCTTCTCTGCCATTGGCACCGCTGCCCAGGCAGAGGTGATTGACGATACCGATGCCACTTCTCAGGAACAGATCATTGGTCATCTCGATACAGGCCTTCTTCAAAAAATCCTGGAAGAAATGCCACCGGATGAAGCCACCGATCTTCTCAACGATCTACCACAAAATCGTCGCCGTGAAGTCCTCGCAGGCATGGATCCAGAAACGACGGTTGAGCTTCTCAGATTGATGCAGCACGCCCCGGAATCTGCCGGGGGAATCATGACGCTCGACTACATCTCCACAACAGAGAACTCCACTGCAGGAAGTTCACTGCAACAGTTGCAGTCTCAAATCGATGCAGAAGTGGTCAACTACATCTACGTCCTCGATGAAAACCGAACTCTTAAAGGGGTCGTCTCCATCCGGGATCTCCTCGGCAGTGACCCTGAGGTGATGATTTCTGACTTGATGAGTTCTGAACTGATTTCGGTTCGTGATCATGCCGATCAGGAAGAAGTTGCAAACCTTGTTCGTCGATATCGATTGAAAGCGATTCCCGTCGTCGATGAAAACGATCACTTGCTGGGTGTCGCGACCATCGACGACATCGTTCAGGTCATCTCTGAGGAAGCCGACGAGGACTTCTATCGACTTGCTGGCTCACCGGAGAGACACCCCAGTCAACAGAAGGTCCTCAAACGAGCCTTGGTCAGAATCCCCTGGTTGCTACTCCCTGTCATCAGCGGATTTATCCTCGCCTGGATGCATCCTGTTGAGGAAGGTGGTTCGCTACAGCAGATTCTTCAATCCCCGGGTGACCGGCGACTGCTTCTGGCTGCATTTATTCCGTTGGTGATGGGGCTCGCTGGAGGAGTCGGAACACAGTCCGCAACAATGGTTGTCCGCGGAATGGCCGTTGGTGATATTGGAATCGGCCGCTCAACCCTTCGACTCTTTCGCCAAGAAGTTCTGATCGGTGTCCTGATCGCCCTCAGTATCGGTTTGGTCATAGGCCTGGTACTGATTGGATTTGAAGGAATTCAGACTGGGGAAGTTCATTTACTTTTCCCAACAGCAGTTACTGCGGGAATCGGCCTGGGCATCCTGCTAGCGAGTGCTTGTGGAACTGCGATTCCGATTCTTTGCGAAAAAGCTGGATTGGATTCAGCGCTGGTCGCGGGCCCGTTCATTACCAGCTTCAACGATGTAACAGCAGCCATCACGTTCATGATGGTTGCCGAAGCGATACTCGGTGCGGGGTAAATTCTAGTCCCGAAGGTCCTCGTCGGTAAATCCGAAGCGATCAAGCTTGTTGTATAGCGTTTGACGCGGAATCTTCAACTGCTTGGTCACTCTCGATTTATTTCCTCGGTTTTGGCGTAATGCAGCAAGAATCACTGCTCGCTCTACCTCCGAAATAATCTCATTGAATCCCTCTGTGCGCGGTATGCGAATACAAATTTCTTCCTGAGTGACTTCAAACTTCTCGCCCATCAATGAGTCTGCAATAGATTCATTAATCACCGACAGGATAATTTTTCGGGCAATCATGCGCTTTTCGCTGATCAAGTATGATTGTTGAATCACATTTTTCAGCTGTTGGATATTTCCAGGCCATGAATAACTTTTGAGTTCTATGAGAGCGCTCTCTGAAAAACGCTTTGCTACACCATGCTCCAAGTGCAGCTCATTCATGATTTCACAGATGATCATTCCAAGATCTTCTTTGCGATCCCTAAGACTTGGTACTTCCAGCTGAAAGCCTGCCAGTCGATAGTAGAGGTCTTCTCGGAATTCGCCATTTTCAACAAACTCTTTGAGGTCACGGCAACTTGATGACATTAATCGACAGTCAACTTGCACCAGCTCTGCTGAACCTACTGGCCTGACAACACCCTCCTGAATTACCCGAAGCAGCTTTTGTTGAATCTCCAGCGGTAACTCGCCAACTTCGTCGAGGAAGACAGTCCCACCGTTGGATCTTTCAAAGAGACCTGGGTGATCCTCATCTGCACCGCTAAAAGCGCCTTTTTTCCAACCAAAAAGCTCACCCTCAACCAGATTAGGATTCAAAGACCCGCAGCTGATCATCTCAAAAGGGCTGCCAGCAGTGGCGGTATGGTCATGAATTTTACGGGCAAGAAATGCCTTCCCTGTCCCCACTTCACCTTTAATGAAAAGATTCAGCCCTGTCGTTCCAACTTTTGAAACCTGATCCAACAACGCCTTCATTGTTGAAGAAGCAGTTTTTACACCAAAGACTGTTTCCAATCTGGTTTGTGTCTGCTCTAGATCGACATTGCCCTGAGGAAGATCAAGGTTCGCTGACGTCAATAGTTCTTCAGCCTGCTCCATACGATCTCGAAGCTCCGCCAACTCTAGCGATTGCTGGCTGATTAAAAAGACGTCAGCAACTTCCGAATGGATTCTGTCGAGTGTCTTAGAAAAACGCAGTTGCTCTTCTTCGAAATTCTCGCGATCAGAATCAAATCCCAATACAAAGATCAATGAAGCCCCCACAGAGACTTGCAATCGATGTTTCAACAATCGCTGATTCAAAAAATCGTGGCTGGATATCAATTCGACATCATCGCTGTCACAGTCACGGGCTAAATTTAAAATCTGTGATTCGAGATCCTGGGTAAAGGAACCTATTTTCAGCAGAATCTCTACGTCGGAAGCTTGATGGGCTGGGACTCGACAGTTCTGTGCCAACACGGAAAAATCTGCCGAAAACTGCTTTTCCAGACTTTCCAATACTCCCCTGCTAAATGCTTTAAACCTTTGATCCACAGCAACACTTCTGTACTCCTCCAAATTGGGGGAGAGAATTGTAGTTCGGTAATCAGCAGCCATTTTCAGCCTCCCGCAACTCCTTTGTAAGATCTCACGGCCTGCGTACTGGCCGCGAATGGGGTATTCTTCTGCAGATCCTGATCTCAAGGGTGCAGAGGGTCCCTGACGTCTATATCGATAGTCAAAACCTCCGGCTTGAGTGTATTTCGGATAATTTGTGATTGGACAAAGGAAGGTCTGAAAATGGGAAAGAACCATGAGATTTAAATCCGGTCTTTTTCCGCCCTTTTTATCTTTCCTGTTTCTTCTTTTTTCAGCGCACACCTCGCTGGTTATCGCCGATTCCTCAATCCAACATTCCAATCAGAATTCGCTGGAAGACCCGTTCCTTTGGGTAGAAAAGTTGGGCTCTTCAGACTGGATAGAACGGGAAGAGTCCGCGGAAAAACTGCTCGAAGCTGGAGAAGCTTCCGTTGAGGCCTTGCGTACCGCCCTTACCCATCCCGATCTGGAAGTTCGTGAAAGAGTTCGCGAACTGTTGTCAGTCATCTCTCCGCTGAAAATCCGAGTTGATCTGGTGCGACTGGGTAAAGACCGGAACGCCTCCCTTGTGACCCCTTATCAATCGATCAAGTCCTGCAGTCTTGATTTCAAACCTGGTGAGACACGGATGAATACGATCCGCACTGATCATGAAGAGAGACGCTTTCAAATCTCCTTGCGAGGCAATGAAGCCCCCTACTCTGTCGAGGTTCTATTTCATGGAACCAGCACGTCCAGCATGACAGGCCCCCCCGGTAAAAAACTGGAACTCGGCGTTCCCTGGGTGATTCTCACAGAGGACCGGGTGCAATCTGAAACGGTTCAAGGTACCGCTCAAACAGCCAGCGAGATTTCGACCTGGGTTCTTCTATTGAGTGAATCGTACGAGCTGTCTGATCCTGAGGAATCAGCAGAGAAGCGACTCATAAATGCTCTCGTCAAAAGCCTGGCCTCTGCCCCCACCCCACAGCAGATCATTGCAGCAGCACAGTGGAGTGACATTCCGGAAGAGTATTTTCGTGACAGTGAAGAATCTGCAGACCCCTGGCTGATCGCTCAAATGATTCGTGGAAATACGGATTCGATCCAACGCGCAGCAGAGATTATCGAGTTGCACATGACCGGGGAAGACCCGCTCACCACCCTCGTCATCGATGGCCTTCTTCCCTTCGCCATCGATACCGATACAGAAGGAGCCTCAGCCCTATTTCAGCAACACTGTGCGGATCTCTCCCCCTGGTCACAACACCTCTTGTGGAGTTCTCTCGACAGGAAACTTCGGGAAGGAAGTTTGTCTCAGGATCACCAGAAGCGCCTGCTCGAATCATTGATTCAACCAGGGAGCCTGGCAGTACTGCGCTGGTCAGATTCCCACATGTCTTCCATGTGGTCTTCACTGATCCGCTCAATCGACAAACAAGTTCTGAATGAGTTACTGGCCACAAACTGGGCTGAAATTATGGGGGAAGACCTCTCGCAATCGACCGGAAGAATTCCACTCTTCTTTTCAGCTCTGGGTTATATGACGAATCGCGGCGTAATACTGGAGACCGGCTGGAAAACACCTTTGCTGGATCTCTTGCCGACCCAGTACGCTGAATTTGCACTGGCGATCCTCCTCGGACAGGACCGTCTAAAAAATTTGGAAGAGGAAGACTGGAAACAGATCCTCAAGAAAATCGATCAGGGCTTGAGGCTTGCTGATACCACGATCTCGCTGAGAGTCAGAAACTCCGTCAAAAAACTGAGTGAATATGAGCAAATTCCCGAGATTCACCGACAGACCTTTATTTCAAATCTCGTTATTGGACTCGACGATTTTCAATCGAATCAAAAATCGATCATCGATCAGATTCTCACTCGATATCTGGGCGAACTTCCTCGCGAAAAAAACATGCGAAGGGATGAAACCTATTGGGACCGTCGTTCAAAAAAGTGGCAGGCTCGCCTTGAATCACCAGAGGTCGCTGAGAAAAAAGAACCCCGCTGGATCGAGCTAACTGTCGCAGACGTCCGTCTCGATGGCCAAAATGTTAACACTCTGGGACTTCGACGCTGGATCATGCCGACTGATCATCGTGTTCATATGCTCGGCGATGATGGACGCGACTCTTCCATCTATCTCGAGAACTCAGCTGGTGGATCCATCAGGTTTTCCGGATCGATGCTGCTAATGCTCAATCGTCCGACCCTGACACGTTGGAGAACTACCTGGCGAAATTGGATCTATCGGTTTAGTACTGCGAGGCTGGGTGCTGAGAGCGCAATGGTCCGCTCAAATGTACTTTTTCAAACTCTGTTAATCGCCTCAGAAGCCGATGCTCCTGAAGATGGCCTGATCAAAGAAATCCCTATCACCTGGAATGACATCGATCAATTTCTGATTGAATCTCTCGATCCCGATTCAACGACTGATCTGTATATGACTACAGAAGTGATTACGACTCTTCGATTGAAAGCCACCCTTCCACGGCTCATTGAACTGTGGGAAGAAAAGCCTACGGTTTCACTCGGCCGAGCTCTACTGGCATTGGGTGATGATCGGGGCAGAGACCTGTTGCGTGAGACGGTGATGAAATCCCGCAGCAGATTACAGAGAGATACCCAAAAGGCTCTGGAAGATCTCATCGGCGTGGGAGATCCAGAAATTCTCGAGTCTGTCATTCAATGGATCGAAGATCCCGATTCATCGACCTTTTCGAGTAATGAAAGCCAACTGTTGATGCTCATCAGGTATCTCGACGCATGGCTCACTGAACACCCAGATCAGCAAATTATTCCTGAAAAACGGCTCATCGGTGCCCTCGTCTACAGGACCGATAACCGTAATGGCCGAAATACGGTCATTCCCATGCTTAGAAGGCAAACAGGCCTCGATATGGGCTGGTGGGATACCTATTCGATGACCGATATGGAAGAGAGATACCAGGTCCAGGAAGAGGTAGGAGCCCTCTGGAGAGCCTGGTGGGAAAAAAAATCGGCAGATTTCTAAGCCCCTATAAAGTTTGACCCCCTCCACAACCGATGAGACTTCCGTAAGCAACTTTTTCTCGTGTCCGTGACGCACACGGCTGAGAGCTAGCGGAAGAGACAACAATGCAAGAATCCATCCTGCTGATTTGTGAAGAGCTTCTTAAGGAAGCCGAGAGACTCGCAAACAGCGATGACAACCACACCAACCATATCGTGGCGGGGAAACAGGTCGAAGATTCCGTTGGAATCAAGCCTGGAATGGGATCACCGGTGCAAATCGGAGAACTCCTTCAACTCCATGAACAGCAGGGAAGCCAACGCTTGTTCATGGCCAAACCCTTCTCGAAGGTCACGCAGAATCCTGAAGGGATCAACAGATGAACGCGCGCGAAGTAGGACTCGAAGCATACTTTGAAGACATCAATCGTCACTCACTGCTCACTGCAGAGGGAGAACGAGAGTTAGCAATTGAAGTTCAGAAAGGCGACCTTGAGGCTCGGGACCAGATGGTTCGTTCAAACCTCAGACTTGTCGTCAGTATCGCCAAGCATTATGTCGAAAGAGGCTTGCCGCTTCTCGACCTGATCGAAGAGGGAAACCTCGGACTTCTGAAAGCCGTTGAGAGGTTTGACCCTGCGGCAGAGTGCCGATTCAGTACCTACGGCACCTGGTGGATCAAGCAATCCATCAAGCGCGCTCTGATTGATACCGTAAAATCCGTTCGTATTCCTTCCTACATGGTGGAGACCATCACCAAGTGGAAAAGAGCCGCTGCGGATCTTGCGATCGAGCTGGGTCGCCCACCGATGTTCCATGAAATCGCTGAGCGTATGGAAATCCCTCTGGAAAAGACTGAAATCATCCAGAATGCCCTCCACGTCGCCGACTCAGCCAACCAGACCATTTCCATTGAGAACTCATGGACCATCTCCGACATCATCGAAGACCCTTCTCAGACCCAGCCACATACATCGCTGGAGAAGAAGATTCAGATCGACATGATCAAAGATCTTCTCAGTCATTTGGACGAGCGTGAGCGCAAGATTGTGAGAATGAGATACGGCCTCGACAATGGTGAACCCATGACCCTGAAAGAAATCGGTCAAAGGATCAAGCTTTCCAGGGAAAGGGTCCGTCAGATCGAAAACGATGCTCTTGCACGCCTACAGGAACTTGTTGCAGAAGGCTTGATTCAAAAGCCTGAAATCTACGACGAACAATATGAAGAAGAAGCCGTCAGCTGATTGCTGTCGCTTCCCCGCTGAACCCTGGTGCGATAAACTTCCGTCCAACATGATCCTCTCTCCCCCCGAGGATTCGTTGGACGGAAGTTTTTTATGAATCAAGAAAACACCGATTCTCTCAATAGAATCGATCAGTTAATCGCGACCATTCCTGATTTCCCAAAACCAGGAATCCAGTTCAAAGACATCACTCCCCTACTCGCATCCCCTGTGATCTTCGCCGAAGCCATTGAGTTGCTCAGTGAGAAATGTCGGCCTCTGAATGCAGACCTCATCGCCGCCCCCGAATCGAGGGGGTTTCTGTTTGGGCTACCCGTCGCCCAAGCGTTAGGAATTGGCTTTGTACCGGTTCGCAAACCAGGAAAGCTCCCCGGAGAGACCGTCTCGGTCGAATACGAACTTGAATATGGGACTGATACCATCGAGATGCAGTCGGGATCGATCCAACCAGGACAAAAGGTTTTGCTGCTCGATGATGTTCTCGCCACAGGAGGTACCATTGCAGCCTGTGAAAAGCTGACTGAAAAACTGGGAGGAGTCGTCATAGGCGCAGGGTTCCTGCTGGAACTCTCTTTCCTCAATGGAAGAAATCGTATCCCAGACTGCGAAGTCTTTAGCTTGTTGGAGATTCAAGATTAATCCTGCCACCGCAAAAAAACTCATTCGTGTAGCAGCCGAAGAATGCCAACGGGCTTCACTGAAATTACGTAAACCGGGCCTTCCGAAACTTTTCTATCTTTCGCATCTCATCCGCGACCATGAGTTTTTCAATGTCGAAGCCCGATTTGGAGCTCTGTATAAGGTAGATCAATACTCCAGAAGAAACTGCCTGACGGATGCCCATGTCGGAAGCTACCGAAAAGATCAGATCAGCGAAGGCGGACTCGAAGAAAACTCAAAAGACGAAGAATCCTACAACTATCTTCAATTGCCGATTCATGACCAAAAAGAAGCTCTCAGGATTGGACTTTGGCGACTCACCGATGCCAAATACCGGGAAGCAGAGGAAGCGTATTTCAGAAGAAAAGCCCACGAACTGACCTACCTCAATCTTCACCCAAATCTGAGCGATTGGGAAAAGCGTACGCCGATCGTTGACCTCAGCCCCCGTTCTCTTCCCAGCATCGATCGGGAGTTTTGGTCCAGTTACGTCGAAAAAGCCAGCGATACAGTGAAGCGGCACTCCGGTATCAAAAATAGTCATGTGTCACTGCAGGTGAAGCATCAGACCCGCCTCTTTGTCAATTCAGACGGATCTCAAATCGCTGAGAGCCAAGCATATTGGCAACTGGAAGCCTATCTCTGGCACCTCAGCGATAAAGGAGATGGAATCCCATGGACGATCAGTCACTTCGTCAATGACCCCGCCGAGTTACCTGACCTCAAGAGTTTCCGTAATGAGATTCGGGCCGCCGCAAAACTTCTCGAAAAGATTGCTGCAGCACCGCGATTTCATTCCTACTCAGGACCTGTTCTGCTCGATCCAATTCCTGCTGGGCTGCTGATTCATGAAGCGATGGGGCACCGGCTAGAAGGGAATCGCTTACGCTCTGGCGGCGAAGCTCGCACGTTCGCAGACTCCCTTGGAAAAGTAGTACTCCCTGAATTTCTTTGTCTTTCTGACCACCCACAAAGCTCTCATATGGAGCTTCCCTCTGGGGAAGTTCGGAGCCTCGTCGGCCATTATCGATATGACGATGAAGGAACACCCTCCGAAAAAGCAGACCTGATCTCTTCAGGAAAGCTGCGTGGATTCCTGACGAGCCGAGTACCGATCCATCGAAAGCATTCTTCCAATGGTCATGCTCGATCCAGTCATCATGAACGGGCGATCAGCCGAATGGGTGTCACTCAACTCGAATCGGAAGTTTCAACCTCCAAAGTGGAACTGAAAGAAAAACTGCTCGAAGAGGTCCGGCGTCAAAATCTGCCTTATGGAATTCGAATCCTGAATGCATCTTCTGGTGAGACCACCACGGATGCCTACGATTTTCAGGCGTTCCTCGGGGAGATCAATCTGGCCGCCAGAGTCTTCCCGGATGGACGTGAAGAGTTCATCCGCGGGGTCAACTTTGTCGGAACGCCCCTGAATGCAGTTCAGGGCATCATGGCTGCTGGAAATGATCCCGCCATCGACAATGCCTGGTGCGGTGCGGAAAGCGGGATGGTTCCAGTCTCAACGATCAGCCCCACTTTGCTGATTCGCAATCTGGAACTTCAGAGCAAGGCCGATACCCCGTATACCCAATACTTCTATTCGATGCCATAAGTCGCGATGCTCGATGCCATAAGTCGCGATGCTCGATGCCATAAGTCGCGATGCTCGATGCCATCCGTCACGATGCCACAAGTCCAGGTTCTTGGGACTGATGCACACAGAATGGTTTCAGGCTAACAAGACTTCAGAGCTGTCAACTCCAGACCTTATTGCAGTTCGTCTGCAATCTCTGGAAGTAGCGATCGGGAAATCTGACTCATCAGTGCCTTGTTGGATCCTTCACCGACCCGGGTGACAAAGAGATCCGCCGCATGACGGGCAAGCCCGAACTCATCGAGACAGGCAACTCCGCCGCAGACTTCCATGGCATCTTGTAGAAGTTCAGAAGCGACTCGACTGCAGTCGATTTTAACTTTGGCAGCCTGCTCCCTGTCCAAAGATCCTTCATCATAACGATGGACCAGTTGAATCAGCCAGCTGAGATTTCGTTCAAGAGCGAGGTCCATTTCAAGGACGACATCCTGAACTCTTTGAAAGCGCCCGATCGCGCCGCCAAACTGCTCTCGCTCCTGCACATATTGACGAGTTTTATCGAGGGCAAACGCCAAGGATCCCAAAGCGACAGCAGCAACGAAAAGGCGGCCACCATTCAGGGTGGTGACCATCACGCGAAAGCCGCCGTTCACTTCGCCAAGAACTTCATCTTCGGTAACTTCCACGGAATCAAAGGCTATGGAACCCGTCGAAGATAACGGCCAAACCGTTTTTCCTTCCATTTCTTGATAAGAAACGCCGACACGATCACGAGGAACGATAAAACAGGTGCTTCGGTGACCGTTGCGGCCATTGGGGTCTGTCAGTGCATGAACCACCACATGACTTGCCCATGCAGCATTCGTACTCCAACACTTTTCACCACGCAGGAGGTAACCCTGATCGGTCTTTTCAGCAACGACCTGAGGATTGGCAGCATCCGAACCTCTTCCAGGTTCAGACAAACCGAATGCAAACATACGACGGCCAGCAGCCAGATCTTCAAGGTGCTCTGCTTTTTGAGAATCGTTGCCAAATTTCAGAAGCGGATTGATCCCCAGTGAAACTGCCGCGCCCGGGGTAATCGCAACTGAAGGGCTCCAATATGAAAGAGCGAGACCCGCAAGAACCAGGTCAATCATCTGGCCATCTTGTCCGCCAAACTCCTCTGGGATTGGCAGACCGAAGATGCCCATATCACCCAGCTGGGAAATCAACTCATCGGGAACCAGCCGCTTATCTCGCTCCCATTGAAGAAGGTTCGGAGCGATCTCCTGGGCAGCAAAACGAGAGATCTGGTCGTAAAGCGAGAATCTCTCTTCATCCACCAGTGGTCCAAGATGTTTATCGATGCGATTCAAAGCAAATCCATCCCTGCTTCTGGCCTATTCCTGTGTATTGCACTGTTGTAACCCATGACCGCTCCATGGGCAGGAGGTCTTCCCTCGGAATCTCGACAAATTTCCAAATACCTCAGGGCTCTTCCGCAGTGAATATCACTCCTCCTGAAGCAGACTGGGAGTATCCTGAGTCCATGATTTCAACCGTCGCACTGCTACTGCTAATGATCTCTTTTGAAGGTTCCAGCACCGCTGAACCTCCCCATTACGTTGGAAGCCAAGCCTGCCTCGCTTGCCATTCCGGAGAACACAGCTCGTGGAAAAAATCTCATCACGCTTCAGCGATGATGCTTCCCGGAGACCCAGATGCGATGGCTCCCTTTGACGGAGAAGAATTTATCGAAGGGGAGCTCCTCTCTCGCTTCATCGAAATTGCCGGAGTCCCCCATGTCGAAGTGGAGGATTCGTCAGGAAAAATCCAAAAACCGGTGAAGTACTTTTTTGGAATCGAACCTTGCCAGCAAGTTCTGATTGAAGAGGAACCGGGCAAGCTTCAGAGCTACCCCATCGCCTGGTCCACTGGAAGTGGTGCAAAACCGGAGGGATGGTATCCCCTCTTTCCGGGTGAGAAGACTCCACCCGGAGATCCTCTTCACTGGACCGGCTCTCTGAACAACTGGAATCATATGTGTGCTGAGTGCCACTCTACGGGTGTCAGCAAAAACTATGATGCCAGCACACAGCAATTCAAGACACGCTATGAGGAGATCGATGTGGCGTGTGAAGCATGTCATGGGCCTGGCAGCCACCATCTTGATTGGGCTCAATCGGTGAGAGGATTGTCGAAAGAAGACGATCAACCACCTCCCCCTCCAAACTTCGGCTTCTCGTTTTCTCTTTCCAGTGGCAAGCGACAATGGGTGCGTGCAGAAGGAGAAAAGGTCGCCACTCGTAATCCTGAACTTCCCCACTCACTGGAGCAGGAAACCTGTGCCCGCTGTCACTCGCGGAGAACCGCTCTCGTGGATGGATCGATTCCGGGAAAAGCACTTTCCCATACTCACCAACTGTCTCTTCTGGAGGAGGGTCTCTACCACGCCGACGGTCAGATTCTCGACGAAGTGTATGTCCACGGGTCCTTCCTTCAGAGCCGCATGCACCAGAAGGGGGTCACCTGTACCGATTGCCATGACCCCCACTCCGGAGAGCTGTATTTGCAGGGAAACGCACTCTGCATCGGCTGCCATGAACCCGCCCGCTACGACAGTCTCTCGCACACCCACCACACAGCGGGTACTCCCGGTTCACAGTGCATCGATTGTCACATGACATCCCGTATCTATATGGGGACCGACCGTCGTCATGACCACTCCTTTCGAATTCCCCGACCCGATCTGACCGAAAGCATCGGCACCCCCAATGCCTGCAACCAGTGTCACTACGATGAAACAGCGAACTGGGCAGATCTGAAAATCCGCGAATGGTTTCCCAACGGCGTCAGCGGTCAGTTTCATTGGGGACAAGCACTGCATGCAGTTCGCAACAATGAAACCAATGCATCAACACTGTTGGGATTGGCTCTGGATGATGAAGAATTGCCCGCCATCGCACGCGGGACTCTGCTTTCCGAATACTCCCGACTGAGGCAGGAACCAGAAATACGATCACGGGGTGACCTTCTGAAGATCGTTGAAAACCTGAACTCTTCAGAGCCTCTGGTTCGGCGCGGTGCCCTGCTCGGACTGCAAGCGGACCCACCCTATGAACTCGGGTCGTGGATTCTTCAATTCCTGGAGGACCCTGATCGTTCGGTCAGGTTGACCGCTGCCCAATATCTTGCAGAGGTTATTCTTCAATGGCCCGAGAGTGGGGAGTCTCCCAAGCCACCCGGTCTCAATAAGGCTCTGCAGGAATACCGTCGCAGTCAGGAGATTCACTCCGACAGGGCAGAGGCTCTCGTCAACCTTGCACAACTGGAGGACACCGCAGGAAATCTGGATCGAGCGGAATCGCTATATCGAAAAGCACTTCAGAGAGAGCCCCACTTCGGCCCCGCTTCCGTCAATCTGTCCGACCTTCTCGCCCGTTCCGGAAAACTTCAGGACGCCATTCAATTACTGGATTCCGCCATCTCGAAGGTCAGCGATGATGCAGGCCTTCATCATGCCCGGGGATTACTGCTGATTCGGTCTGANCGCAGGGAAGAAGGCTTTCAGGCCATCGAAAAAGCGTACACGCTGTCCCCTGAATCCCTGCGCTACGCCTATGTCTACGCCATTGCCCTGCACGACTTCGGAAACACAGCGGAAGCGGTCAAAGTCTTGCAGGACACCCTGAAGAAATGGCCCAATTCCCCCACAATTCGCCGAATACTGACAGAATATCAGCAATTCGAGCGAAAGTGATTGCCCTTGATAAACGATTATCATTAAGATNCTGAATCCATCACTTCGTGATGGGTGAAAGGGTCACCACAGTGAAGGCGTCTGCGAATCGATCTGCACAAGGCCGGCTTGAACCGGGTGGGTTTTATTCCCCATTCGGATTGATGCTGGNGCTGATTGCGACGATCCATTTCACACTGGCCACTGAGGTACACCAACTCTCACACCCTCAAGCCTCTACCGCTTCTTCCGCCTGCGGACATGAGGGTTGTGCCACTGAAAAAACACCCGCAAAAGAACCGGACTCTTCCAGTTCCTCTGACTGTCAAACCTGTGAAGCTTTGGCTTCGGCTCACAGCGATCTGCTGCATGTCCAGATTCTGCTTTCGAGACCGATTCATGGAGCGTTGCAGGTTCCTTCTGACGCGACTCTCATTGACTTCCAAGTCAAAAAAGGGCGTCCCGGCAGAAGCCCGCCCTGTGCCTAGCCACACTTCTTCAAGACTTTGATTCTGAACAGNTTTGNGACTCCTGAATAGCATCGGTCCAACCTTTGGGACGATGCTGGTTTCAGGGTTTCACGACATAAAATCACAATCCCATTCAATCCCGCAAAGCTGAATGCTTTTGCAAATAGAGGAAAAAAGATGAAACACCTTTCACTTGTTCTTGCGTTGCTGATTTGTATCGGCGCACCGCTCACATCGCTTCAGGCCCAGGATGACTCCAGCCGCATCGGCCTTGGCGACTACGGTCAGACCACTGTTCTCGACAATCGCTTCAACCCCGCCATCAGTTTCATCGGAGACATGGTTGCCACCTGGAGTGACGACGAGGGTATCGAGGCTGGAGCAGACGGATTCAAGCTTCGTGGCGCTGAAATTGGTCTCTTCGGNGCCGTCGACAATGCCTACGAGTTCCACGGCATCATCTTCTTCGACGANGAAGATGTCGAACTGGAAGAGGCTTACGTTCTCGCAACGGACTGGCTCACCCCCACATCCCACATCAAGGCCGGCCGTTTCAACATGGACTTCGGCAAGTTGAGCCCGATTCACGATGGAGAGCTTCCCATGATGGACAAGCCCTCTGTTCTTCAGGAGTACATTGGTGGAACTCTCAAGGGAACCGGTGCCGAACTTCACTGGTGGTCCCCCCTGGGCGATACTTCGCTCCTGCGCGGAAGCATCGGAGTTTTCCAGTCTGCTGACAGCGATGCCCACGTGATCCTCGGCCCTGGAGGTGGACACCACCANCACGAGGATGAAGAAGAGGAAGAAGAAGGCCCCCTGCGCGAGGCAGGAGACTTTGCCATCAACGCTCGCCTGAGCACCCTTTTCGATGTTACCGATTCCGCCACCCTTCAGTTGGGCGGAAGTTTGATGACCGCACCGGAGCGCGTCTTTGGTGTCGATGAGGATGACATTCAGGACGTCAACAAGTCCGTCATGGGCCTTGACCTGACCTACGTAGACATGGACGAGTCCAATGGTTCCGGTTTCCGCTTCCAGGCTGAAGCACTCATGAATGACCAGGATGAGGGCGAGCTGGATGATACCGACCCACTGAATCCGGTCTTTAATGTGACCAACACTGAAGCCAGTGGTTTCTACGTCATGGCCGAGAGAGTCATGGATTCCAGAAACACCATCGGTTTCTCTTTCAACCAGTACGAGCACGCTGAGGACTCCGCTGAGGAAAGCAGTGACTTCGGTGTCTTCTACACCAAAAAGCTCAATGAGTTTAACCGTCTCCGCTTCGAGGTTCGCTCCTTCAAGGATCTGGTCCTTGAAGAAGACGGTGTCGAAGAACTGGTCGACTTCACCGCAGTTTCCCTGCAGTGGACCGTTCAGCTCGGAAGCCACGGTCACGGACTGGAGTGGTAAGGATGAGCAGGATTTCGAACGGGGTCCTGGCGACCCTGATTCTGCTCCTGCTGCCATGGTCCGGTCAGGTCTTCGCTGAAGATCCGATCAGGGTCGTCACGACAACTCCCGATCTGGCGGATATCGTCCGCCAGGTCGGGGGCGATCGTGTTTCCGTGATCAGCCTGACCAATGGCAGTGAGGACTTACATAACATTCGGCCCAGGCCCCGCCTCCTGAATGCGGTTTTCAAGGCAGACATGCTCGCCCAGATCGGTCTTGATCTGGAGCATGCCTGGTTGCCGCAGTTGCTCAATGCCGCAAGAAATGATCGGATTCGCCCTGGGACTCCAGGATTCATCAACTGTTCTGCAGGGATTCAGCCCCTTGACGTACCGTCGGCAACAACCCGCAAGGACGGTCCCGACCTTCACTTGAAGGGTAACCCGCACTACAACCTGTCGCCTGTTCGAGGGCGGCAGATCGTTGCCAACATCATCGAAGGCCTGAGCAATAAATACCCTCAGTACAACGAAGAATTCAAAAAGCGGGGTGCGGAGTACCTTCAGCAACTGGATCAAAAAATCTCGGATTGGAAAACTCGACTGGCACCGTTCAAGGGTGCAGGATTCATCGAGTACCACCCCACCTGGAGTTACTTCGCCAAGGATTTCGATTTGGAAATTGTCGATCGAATCGAGGCAAAGGCGGGGGTCACACCTCACGCGTCCCGATTGGCCGAGGTCACTGAAAAAGCCCAACAAAACAATGTCGGCTTGATTATCGTGAGACCCGTCAATCGGGATCTGGCGCGCAAGATCGCCGCCAACTGTGATGCAAAAATCGCCATTTTGCCCCATCACAGTTCTGTAAAAGGAAACCTGAAGGGTTATATTCCCTTCATGGAACACATCGTCAGTACTTTCGAAAAGAACCTCAAAGTTGAGCAACGTTGAGTTTCACCTCGAGGATCTGGTGATCGGCCACGGTGATCACACCGTGGCCGGTCCCTGGAGCTTCTCCGTTTCCGCGGGGGGGCTCAATGTCATGCGTGGCCCCAATGGCTGCGGCAAATCCACATTTGCCCGTACCTTGCTCAATCTGATTCCCGCCCTCTCCGGGAAGGTTCGGTGGAACATCCAGCCCCACTGTCGCTGGGTTCCCCAACAGCTGCCCCTCACCGAAGATTATCCCGTTTCCGTCTTTGACATCGTCGAGTTGGGAATGTGGGACACCCCCGATACGGGTTCACCCCTGTGGGGATTGAGGCCGGGCAAATCGCAGGACAAACCTGCGAAACAGATCGTCTCTGAAATGCTCACCCGGGTCGGTCTGAACGGAATGGAGAACCGCCGATTTGCGCGATTGTCCGGGGGTGAACAGCGAAGAGCGCTGATCGCACGGGCCCTCGTCGCCGATGCCAACTGCATCGTTCTCGATGAACCGATGAATGGTGTCGATCAGGAGGGCAGGGAATCACTGGGGAAACTGGTGACAGATCTTGCTGAAAACTCGGAAATCCTGTTTCTGGTCATCACTCATGATTCCAGCTGGATCCCCGTCCAGCCACGTTGCTATCTCGATCTTTCAGCAACGGGAGAGATCTCATTGGAGCCACGCTCATGAGTAGTCTGATCGAAGCCTGGGAACTTTCGACCGGACTCTTTCGCGATGGCTTTTTCTCGCTGTTGGCTGCGGCATTCGTGCTTCCGGCTATCGGGACCCTCCTCGTCTTGAGAAAAATGCCCTTCGTTGCCGTTGCGGTTCCGGGCATCGCCGGATCGGGAGTCGCTTTCGCCTACTTCATCTGGCCGACCATCTTTGCCATGGCCTATGAAACGATGGATCCGCCCCACACTTTTTTCCAAAACCTCTGCGCCTTTCTGTTTCTGGCCCTCGGCCTTTACTGGCTCTCTTCCAGAGGTTCCCGTGAGCGGATTGAAAGTGGCGCGGCCCTGCTCTTCGTCATCAGCCTCGCACTTGCGGAGATTCTTCTTCTGGACAGTATCTATGATGAGTTTTCCCACCGTTGGCTGCATCATGGACACGTCCTCTCGATTTTAGAAGACGGCAGAAACCGGGTCATCGCGACCTGCCTGATTCTCGCTACGATCGGCATCTACTATCGACGTGAGCTTTGGCTGACGGCGATCGACCGGGAACAGGCGGCCCTGTCCGGACTTCCGGAAAGACGTTGGCTTCTGATTCATTTGTCTCTGGCAGGAATTGCCAGTGGCATGATCGTTCCTGAAATCGGCCCCCAGGCGGTTCTCGGATTGTTGCTGATCCCTGCGACCATCAGCTTCCCGGCAGCAAGATCCCTTTCAGGATACGCGTGGACCTGTTCGGTGATCGGGGTCGTCAGCACCCTGCTGACCTTCTGGCTCTCCATCGTCAGGGACTGGCCCATCTCACCAGCACTGCTGGTGGTTCTCGCCATCGTCAGCCTGATTCACCGGGTCATCAAACAACGGATCTGGAAAAAATCACCTTCCGCGTGACTTCCCTTTTCCAGGTTTCCTGCTTCGCCCTGCCGGCTTCTTTCGCGCAGGACTCCCTTTCGAACCCTTCTGGATCCGATCATGGGGAATCAACGCTCCTTCATGATTGCCGATCAGGTCGGTACGGCCCGTATCCTGGAGCAGTTCTTTAACCAGGGGTGCATTCTCCGGCTTCCACCACTGAAGCATGGCGCGCTGCTTGCGCTTGTTGCGCATCTTGTTTTCGACGAACACTTCCTTCATGCGGGTCGGATCGAGTCCCGTCCACCACATGCACGTTGCTGGAGTTCCAGGAGTCGGGATGAAGTCCTGTACCTGCTGTGGTCGAAGGCGACGCGCCTGCAGGAACTCCGCAATATCGACGGCTGCTGATTGCTCACAACCCGGGTGACTCGAAAGAAAATAAGGAACCAGATACTGCTCCTTATTCGCTTTTTGACTCGCTTCTTGAAAACGTTCCTCAAATTCCAGGTATGTATCCATCCCCGGCTTCTTCATCAATCGAAGGGTGTCATCATCGATGTGCTCCGGTGCAACCTTCAGGTGTCCTCCGACATGGTGGGCAGCCAGATCATCGATGTATTCCTGATCAAGGTTTGCCAGATCCATGCGAACACCTGAAGCGACATGAACCATTTTCACCCCATCTGATTCACGAACCTTCTTCATGAGCTGCTTCACCGGCCCATGGTCTGTCCCCAATAGTTTGCAAACCGTCGGGTGAACACAAGATGGTCTGCGACAACGGGCCTCGATCTCAGGGCGAGTGCAGCGCATGCGGTACATGTTGGCAGTGGGACCTCCCAAATCGCTGATGACTCCCTTGTAGCCCTTCAGCCTTTTGAGATCCTCAACCTCTTCGAGA
The DNA here is from genome assembly GCA_002691835.1 of Planctomycetota bacterium. The sequence continues at coordinate 1,119 of NZJA01000152.1, read as the reverse complement.
ACACTCTCTTCACTGCGTGAAGAAACGGCACGCCCTTGGTGTTCGGTAATGGCACAAAAAGTACAGCCGCCGAAACAGCCCCTCATGATATTGATGGAAAACTTCACTGTCTCATGGGCGGGGATCGTTTGATCGCCGTAACTAGGATGGGGCTCCTTGTTGTAAGCCAGGGAAAAGACTCGATCGAGTTCGTCGGTTTCGAGTGCTTTCATCGGCCGATTGACGACCAGGGTGTGGTCTCCGTGACGCTGCACCAAAATGGGTGCTGAATCGGGATTCTGTTCGCGGTGAAACAGGTGCTGCGCCCTCGCGAATCGTTGCTTGCTTTCATCATCGTGGCCACGAATCTCATCGTAGGAGGGCAACTCAAGAATCTCTTCTGAAAACTCGCCGGTCTGCTCCCACCAGGGTGTTCCCTGCTGCCACTTTTTTTCCGGGAAGAAATGTGGCCGGCCATGCTTGCCAATGGCATAGGCTGTGCCCGGGATATCATGAATCTCCTCGATCTTCTCTCCGGCTTGAAGTCGATCGATGATTCCCAGCAATGCTTTTTCACCCATGCCATAAACAGCGAGATCGATTCGTGCATCCAGGATCAATGAACGCTTGACCTTTTCATGCCAATAATCGATGTGGGCCATCCGTCGCATCGAAACTTCGACTCCACCAGCGATGATGGGGACTCCCTTAAATGCTTCTCGACAGCGTTGGGAATACACGATGGTTGCGCCATCTGGCCGCAAGCCAGATCGCCCTCCTGGAGAATACTGATCATCTGAGCGTGGCTTCTTGTGTGCGGTGTAGTGATTGAGGTGTGAGTCGAGGTTTCCGGCAGAAATCAGCCAAGCAACTCGTGGTGCATCGAATTCTTTAAACGGCTCTGCACTTCTCCAGTCCGGTTGCGACAATATCGCAACCCGATGACCCCGAGCTTCCAGAAGTCGACCGATCACCGCATTCGCAAAGGACGGATGATCGACATAGGCATCCCCGCTGACGAGAACAAAATCCAGTCCGTGAATCTCCGGATCATGATCGGATCCCTTCTCAGGAAGCCAACCTCGATCGATGCATTCTTTGCGAGTCATGGGGAGATATGGAGAGACATCTTTGCGGGAA
>NZJA01000151.1 GCA_002691835.1 Planctomycetota bacterium | reverse complement strand
CAATTATCGCAGGACTGATCGGTATCTGAACAGTTTTCTGCTTCCTCACCGAAAAATCTCAGAAGACCTGCCCGTCGGCATTCAGCCGTTTCACAATACGCCAGCATCGCATCAATCTGGTGACGACGAACTTGCTTCTGTTTTTGATCGAGCTCGGCTTCCGCAACGCGCCGTTGAGCCATCATGACATCTTGCCAGCCGTAACAAAGCCAGCATTCTGCAGGCAACCCATCCCGACCGGCTCTGCCCGATTCCTGGCTGTAATGCTGAGGGCTTTCCGGCATATCCAAATGAGCCACATATCGAACATTCGGCTTGTCGATCCCCATACCAAAAGCGACTGTCGCCACGACGACGATGCCTTCCTCTCGCTGGAACAGTTGCTGGTTCAGTGACCTTTGCTGGTTCGCCATTCCTGCATGGTAGGGAACAGCTCGAACACCTTCCTTGCGAAGCCAAGTCGCAGTGTCTTCCACTTTCTTTCGAGATCCGCAGTAAACGATTCCAGCTTCACCCAAATGCCGATCCTTGATAAACCTCAATAACTGTTTGCGAGGCTGATCCTTGGGCTCCACTAAATAACGTAAGTTGGGTCGGTTCATCGAAGTCGAGAAGAGATCTTCATCTGACAGATCTAAAACCTTGAGAACATCTTTCAAAGTCTGTGGGTCTGCTGTTGCCGTCAATGCGATCACCGGCACCATCGGATAGTGCCTTCTCAGCGATCCGAGCTGTTGATACTCAGCACGGAAATCGTGGCCCCATTGGCTGATGCAGTGGGCTTCATCAATCGCGAACAGGCTGGGTTTAAAACTCTCCAGCTGATCCATGAATCCATCCAGAAGTAATCTTTCGGGAGCCAAGTAGAGGATCTTTATTTCGCCTGCGTGCAGCTTCGCCCAGACCTTCCTCCGCTCATCAGGATCCATCGAGGAATTTAGTGCTGCAGCGGATACTCCGGCCTGAACAAGCGCTGCGACCTGATCTTGCATCAGTGAGATTGTCGGTGTCACCACCACCGTCAACCCCTCGCGAATCAAACCTGGAATCTGATAGCAGAGTGATTTACCTCCACCGGTCGGCATCAACACCAGAGCGTTTCTCCCACTTACAACACGCTCGATCACTTTTTCCTGGGGACCTCGAAATGAATCGTATCCAAAGAATTTCTGAAGATAGATTTGGGCATCTTCGCGAATCGCTTTATACGAGATGTCTTCATCGGAAGATTCGTCGTTCGGAATATCGGTGGTTGTCTCCGACACGCAGTGTCCTTCCCCAAGACATTAATAAGAGTGTCTGGGATAGCCGAGGTTCTCTGCGAGATCAAGGAGGCGACAACAATACGCTCTATTATTGATGTCGAATCATCCCCTCCAGGTCATCAAACGGCTGCCGAGAGGGAAGTGCCGCCAATACCCAACCCCACTGATGGCGAACACCGCTGATGCATTCGATAGCCGCGAGACCATTCGTGCTCCACTCCCAGATCGAGTCTTGCTTCCATTGACAACCGATGGCAAGAGAGGATTCCAAAGAGGTGCCCACCCGGGCAAAACCTTCTTCTGCCCATTGTCCATCGATGGCTGATCCCGTTCCTTCCCAGATTTCCTCGCCCAACCCCTGCAGTTGTATCTGCAGACGGCGGTGGCGATCTCCATTTTCTGAACAGGTCAGTTTTGTCGATTCAGGGTTCCAAGCTGTAATGACATGAATCGGTGATTCATATGGGAACTCTCCTTCCATCTTCCCTTCTTCCGCCGGATGAACTGCCCACGCCTCACCGAGAGGACTAACAATCCGAAGCCAGGTCTGTCTCCACGCAGAGATGGGGAATGAATCGGTCATAGGGCTCCTTTTTGATTCTCGAATAGATTTGATTCTCGAATAGACCGATTGTGACTGCATTATCTCAGAATCTGCAAGCTTCCTTGCTCACAAGCCCCCGGAAGGGTTGCCGCAGATACGCCCCAACCGTTACGATCTCTCCCGCCGACAGCCGTGGTTCATGGTCGATTTGTTGATGATCTGACATGGCACTGATTTCAAACTCACCGATTTCCCTGCAGGAAACTGCCCACTGGAGGCCTACTGATGTCCGAAAACAACCAACCCTGGCAACAATCCATGCCCGAAGATCAGTTCACTCGCATGCGCGATATTCTCGCAGCACCCAGTCCTGTAGGACTCGAAGCGGCGATGACTGAGGGCATCCTTGCACCCATGTGCGAATCTTTCATGCCCGAGGGCTGGAAACTGCACCGTTTCCGCGGCAACGCTGGAGTCGTTCTCGATTCTTGGCCAGATGCACCCGAAGGTACCCTGACAGTGATGGCCATCGGCCACGCTGACAAAATTCGCATGCAGGTGAGAAGCATCGGAGATGACGGCAAGATCTGGATCAACAGCGATTCATTCCTGCCGATGACTCTGATCGGTCACGAGGTGACTCTCTTCAGTGAAGACCCGGAAAACCCAGGAAGCTACCGCAGTCTTTCCGGAGGAACAGTTGAAGCTCTGGGCGCTATTCATTTTGCCGAACCAGCGATGCGTGATGGCTCCCGCGGCATCAAAGCCAACCAGCTTTATCTCGAGTTACAGCTCAGTGGTGACGATCGCAAAAAACAGGTGGAATCCCTCGGCATTCGATCCGGTGATCCCTTACTGCTCGATCGACCGATTCGCCCAGGGTTTGGACCCGACAGTTTTGTCGGTGCATACCTCGACAATGGCCTCGGTTGTTTCGTCGTCGAAGAAGCTGCACGTCTGATTGCCGAAGGGCAGTCACTTAAAAACGTTCGCTACCTCGCCGCCTTTGCCGCCTATGAAGAGATTGGCCGATTCGGCAGCCGTGTCTTCGCTGGGGAAATGAAGCCAGACGTCATTATTGGTGTCGACGTCAATCATGACTACGATGCCGCACCCGGTATTGGTGATCGACGCTACACACCGCTTAAAATGTCATCGGGCATGACCCTTTCTGTTGGCGCCATCGCCACCGCTAGCCTGAATGCCCTGATTCAGGAAGCATGCAAGGATCAAGGGATCCCTTTCCAGGTCGATGTCTGTGGTCGCGACACCGGAACCGACGCCATGGCAGGAGTTCTCGCATCTGTTGACGCAGCGGCGACAAGTATTGGATTCCCCATCCGTAACATGCACACCATTTCCGAAAGTGCACATACGGGAGATGTTCTCGCCGCGATTCATGCACTGGTAGCCACTCTCAGGAAAATGGATCTTCAAGGCTTCTCATCGGACGATTTCAAAAACTCTCATCCAAGGTTGGATCAGGTAACCGAAGTTTCCCACGGACAATAGTGTTTCTAACGGGCGGGATCTGTATTGACTTCGATACTCCTAATCGTCGCTTTATTGGGAGGATTTTCGCAGGCAGATGAAAATCCTCCCATAGAGGTCCGGCCCGCAGATCTCCTTCAGGAACTCGATCATCCCGACCGCTGGCGCTGGATACCCAACCAGCGGATGCCTGAAGGGAATTTGATCCGCCGCCTGCTCGTGACCTCATTTGTCTCCCCCATCTTCTTCTTCGACAGCGATGTCGGAGCTGGAGGGGGATTCGGTATCACCGACATCGACTTTCTCAATAAACGCAGAAGTCAATTTGCCAGTACCTGGATCACCTACACCACTGAAGGCCAAGAACGATTCTCATTCTCATGGCGTAAATGGCTGGCCCACCGTGACTATCCGGGCAGGGGAAGCCTGCAAGGAGATCGTGATTACTTCGGATTGTCGCTTGAAAGCTCAAGGACGCTGACCAGTCGATTTTTTGGACTAGGGGCAGACACTCTCCTTGAACAAGAATCTTCGTACACCCGTGAAACCGACTTTATTGCCATGGAGATTCAAAAATCCTTTCCCAAGACTGGTGGAAACTGGATCTGGTCCGTCAATCTTTCACTGCAAACCGATGATATTTCTTCTGGAGCTGTCACGGACGCCTTGGATATGACGCTGGAATACCCTGACCTTGCTACTGCTGCAGATGGCCTGGAAGCCATTTGGATTCATGCCGGGATCCGTCATGACACGCGCGACGCCCAACATCTTCCTTACGATGGACATTCCGTTGGGATTTCATTCCAAGGCTGTCCGATCACATCCCAGAATCCAGCCAATGAAGATCTNGANGGTGGANTNATCACGACNCTNTCNGGNACNTGGGTNCGCCCNGTNNNNCCCCTCTTCCACTCNGGNGGANANCCCNCCACCGAAAATCCACTGATAGANTCCGTNGCCACNTTCCTNAAAATTTCNGGNACNCANGGAGAACTNCCNTTTTGGGCNTTGCCNTCNATTGGTGGAAGTCAGTCTCTTCGGGGAAGNATCGGNGGNCGCTGGCGTGATCGGCANGCNTGGNCTGCAGGTTTAGANTGGCGCCCATGGGTNTTNACAGAAGAGATTCCGATTTANNNAAANATTCGNCTNGANCGTGCNGGGTTCGCNCTNTTTCTNGATGCNGGATCNGTCGCCGACTCNTTCGATCAACTNTTTTCAGAAAAAGTTCACTACAGCTATGGNATNGGATTCCGNTTCACCTTNGAACGNCANGCACTNTTTCGNGCTGATCTCGGANTCTCNGACGANGGTGAAACCAATATGAGCATCCGTTATGGATTGCCATTCTGATAAAATCACCGCTGAATCAGTATTGGGGAAATGACTTACTTCCCCACTCCAAAGGCGGCGATTGACGCGACAACATGCTGGAATAATTTTCATCACTCACCATGGTGGCACCAAAACGCTCCATGTGAGGCGTCTGCTGTTGGCAATCCAGTACAGCGTAGCCAAGATTCTTCAGATGCTCGACGAGTGCAATGATACAGAGTTTGCTGGCGCNAGATTCCAGATGAAACATGCTCTCACCAGCGAAAACACTTCCTACAGAAAGGCCGTAAACTCCTCCCACCAAACGACCGCGGTCATCCCATGCTTCCACGGAATGCGCAAATCCCAAGCCATGCAATTGTCGAAACAACTCTTCGATGTCGTGGCAGATCCATGTTTCACGACGATCAGCACAAGACTCGACAACGGCTCTGAAAGCTAAATTGGTAGTAATCCGAAAAGGTTTTTTCTTACGCAACTTTTGAAGTGAGGTCGGGACATGAAAATCTTCAAGGTGAATCACCGCACGCTCAAATGGACGAATCCAAAAAATTCTTCCATCACGATGGTCTGCCATCGGAAAACAGCGCTCTCCATAAGCACGAAGAACTCTCGCTGGACTGACCGGAATGCCCTCTTCATCGCGTATTCGTCGAATCGGCTTCAAGACTGAACCTCAATTAGTTTCAATTATTGTGTCGCTAAACAAAACTTCATCTTAACTCTATCAGAAATATGAATCTCACTGCACATCATAATGTTCCACCGGAAGATGCAGAGCCTCTCTCGCTGAAGGTAGCGCTATGCCAATCGATATTATACCGATACCCAAGACTTCTAATGTCACGTTTGATTTCTTCTAATCGAGTTGGTGTATCCAGTTTTAAGTGCAAGCCTGGCAATGAGGACCAGAAAAGAGCCTTTGTCGCCAACGGCCGCCCAGCGCTATCCGTCGTCGTCAACACCACGTGTTTCCCGTTCAAATCTTGTAGTGCTTCTTTTGAAACCATCAACTCTGAACGATCATCTTGCTGGCCTCTTGCAGTGGATGCCGGCTTTAAACCGCTCGAAGGCATCGACCTCCAGGGTATTCCAGATATCCGGTTATGCTGGGTGACCATAAACATCGGCGGGCTGACCCAATAGACTTCATTACTATTACCAGCGGTTATTTTCACCTCTGTTACAGCGGGGTCATTCTCATTTAAAATCTTTCTCACTTCGACAGTGAGACCTTCGAATCCGGGGGAATCCCAATCATTTTTACCCAGCTCGGATTGAACAAAAACTGAGTAATCACTCTGCCACGTAGTTGTCAGCTGATGAACGATTCGATTTTTACTAGAATCTGCTATCAGATAAATTTTCTGACCCGGTGATAATTCAGCGCTGCTTAACTTTTCAAGAATCTCTGTCGACTCCATCCCTAAAACATCCGCTTGATTCAGAAACAATCTTGCAGGAATGAAAAGAAATGGCTCCGGGAGCAGGCTTTCCGTGAGTGTTATGTCAAAGAGGTGGATATGAGCGTTGTTTTTATATGTTGCAGATAGCAGTGGTTTTCCGAGATGAATCTTTCCCAATCTGGCGGTCTGAACTGAAAGCCCATCTTCCACGGGCTCGTCGACTTCTAAGGCAACTGAAATTGTCACCTGTGAGGAAGTATGAGCACTCTCAGAGTTACACCCGGTCATTACCAACAAAGCAAAAGCTGTCAGCAATGTGCTCGAAATCAAACTGGAGAAATATTTCATTTATATTTTCCTTCTTATGTACAGACTCAATCTAACCTTCACATGAAACGCCATTAATCTCAGTACAGGTCAGGATTGTAGCAAAACAAACGCATAGATGAGCGATCCTCCAATCGCCAATACGACGATTCCGATTCCAGGCGGAGCTTTCTGCATGATCGAAAGACTCCATTTGATCAGGCGATCCGTATGTAAAACTCCAAAAGCACATTTAATCATCATCGCCCATGCCAAAACGCTCAATACTCCGAGGAGACTCCACTCTGGATAAGGGTTTTTGGAGACCGCCAAGGCCCCTATTGCTAACCACGCTGATATGAAGACCCGCAGGTTGGAGGTATTCTGCGAAACCTTTTCAACCCAGAGTAAAAATTTCTCCCTGTTGAGTAACAGTGCAGAGCCTATGAAGATCTCCCATATTGCCACCAACAGACAAAAGTGTTCCGGATTCATAATCCTGCTTTCCGTGACAAATGCTTCTTTGAATGCGATGCTGTTCTGCCATGAATGATAAATCGATCGAACTCAACGATAAAGAACGACTCACCGGGGTCATCGAAGGCCTGGGGGCATACCTCTGGTGGGGAATGGTGACCACCTTTTATTTCAGGTGGGTACGGGAAGCCACTCCGCTTGAACTGCTCGCATGGAGAGTTCTGGCAGGACTCCCCGTCATTCTGCTCATCCTGTCACTACGCTCGGAATTAAGTGCGCTTCGGAAGATCTTTCGATCACCACGAGCAATAGGGCTGCTGTTTTGCTCCGCCTTGTTAATCATGGGTAATTGGCTGACATTTATCTATTCGGTCGTCGAAGCGCGAGTCTCTGAAGCAAGTCTTGGCTACTACATCAATCCCCTCGTCTCTGTCGCACTTGGATCTCTTTTCCTCAAGGAAAAGCTGCGCCCTTTGCAATGGCTCGCTGTGAGTGTCGCGGCAAGCGGAGTGATCATCTTCACTTTACTGGAAGGTTCACTTCCATGGATCAGCCTGATCCTCGCATTCTCATTCGCTCTGTACGGACTAATTCGAAAACAGGTCCATGCTTCTGCAGAGGTCGGGCTAGCTGTAGAAATGACGCTTCTGTTTGCCCCTATGCTCTTATTACAGGGTTATCTCGCAAATGAAGAGGTGACTCTTTTCTTGAAATCTCCTGAAATCACCTGGGGATTGATCCTGGGGGGCTTTGTAACTGTCATACCGTTATGGCTCTTTGCCCGTGCAGCGAAAAAGCTGCAGTTGACGACTGTGGGGTTAATGCAATATCTGGCGCCGACGACGCAGTTAATGGTCGCCATCTTTTACATTGGGGAAGATCCCGGCACAAAGTGGATTCCTCTATCCTTGATTATAGTAGCCCTTGCGATTTACAGTGGGGACTCCATCAGGCTTCATCAGAGAAACAAACGAAGTTTCTCTTGAATGCTTTGTTGAAAACTTGGACTTAAATCGCGGTTTTTTACAACCTGGTCTTTTTCCTCATCAAGCAGGGACCTCAAGAAATGGACACCATTTTGCCAGCACCCAAAAACATTGAGACCGCACCTTCTCCGTTTGCCGATAAAGTCCGGGATCATGTCCGCAAAACCGTGGTCGGTCAGGACATCGTTCTCGAGCGCGGACTGATTTCGCTTCTTACTGGTGGTCACCTTCTCCTGGAGGGGGTACCAGGAACTGCGAAAACCCTGCTGGTTCAGTCTCTGGCGCATGCCATCGAACTTCAATTTGGCAGAGTTCAATTCACCATTGATTTGCTGCCATCCGACATTGTCGGTTCCGAGATTCTCGATAAAGACTCCGGAGAATTCAGAATTCATCAGGGTCCGATCTTTACCAATCTTCTACTCGCCGATGAAATCAACCGCGCTTCTCCAAAAGTACAATCCGCGCTTCTCGAAGCGATGCAGGAACGAAGAGTCACTATCGGTGAGAAGACCTTCACTCTCCCGAGCCCTTTCCTGGTTATTGCAACGCAGAATCCTGTGGAGCAAGCAGGTACTTTTGAATTGCCTGAAGCGCAATTGGACCGATTCCTGATGCGTCATCGCCTAACCTACCTGGGGGCGGATGACGAATCGGAAGTATTGAAGCGTGCGCTCAATCTGAAACTTCGCCGCTCTGAAGATGGCGGCGCAATGCCCATGTCAGCATTCGATGCCATCGAAAAGAACGCACCCTTAGGGGTCAAAGACCTGACTTCCGCAATGGAAAAGGTTTTGGAAGTTCACGTTAGTGACGTTTTTGTTCGCCACTGTGTCGATCTCGTCAACAAAACCCGAACTCACCCTGATATCGAGCTGGGTGGATCACCACGCGCAGGAATCTCACTGGTGACCGCCTCTCGGGCTCGGGCATTTCTTCATGGTCGTGACTATGTCGTTCCAGAAGACATTTTTGCTCTTGCTGATGACATTCTGCTCCATCGCATACGTCTCTCATATGAAGCCGTGGCACGGGGTCGCCGTGGCGAGGATGTCCTTGCTGAAATTCTCGATCAGCTGGCCTGAGGAGGACTCTCAATATGGGAACAGGCATAGCCTTACCTCCTCCTGAAGCTCTCGGTCATCATGAGTTCGAAATGGTGATTCGGAAACTTGCCAATGATCTTGCTCATGGTGCAGATGAGAGCATCTTTGTCGGCAGTGGATTGGAATACGCTCAATCCCGTCCGTATGAACCTGGCGACTCTATCGCCTCGATGGATTGGAAAGTCAGCGCTCGTACAGGAACGCCTTTCGTCAAGGAGTACGACACTCTCAAACGAGTGCCCGTGCAAATTGTCGTCGACACTTCGGGCTCGATGGTTACGAGCTCCGGCTCTCTTTCCAAATACGCCATGGCGACCTGGATTGCTGCAGCGACAGGCCTTGTCGCCCAGAGAAGAATGAGTCCAACTCGATTAATCGGAGGCGGAGCTCGGCAGCTTCCTTCGCAGACGAGCCTTTCACGTGGCGCGCTGCAACAGGCTATTGAGGCACTCCGTCACCCGGATGCAGCAGAGAAAACGCACATCGCCGAAGCCCTCGATTGGGTTCGTGCAACAACACTTCAACGCTCTGTCGTTTTCGTACTCTCAGATCTGCATGATCCAGAAGCGATCGATGCATGCCGCCGACTCTCTCAGGGACATGATGTTGCAGTGATCGAACTTCAAGACCCTGCAGAAAGCGGTTTGACCCGCGGAGGCTTTTATCGCGGGTCTGAAGCAGAAACGGGACAGCATTTCCTCGGTAGCTCCAAAACAGCATGGGGCATCGACTCAGAAAAGGGTCGAAGAGGAGATCTGGCCGAAGGTGGCATCGATCACCTCTTGCTGAAAACCGATCAGGATTTCATTTCCCCTGTTCGAAGATTCCTCAGTGACAGGGGGCAGGGATGAATCCTAAGAATTGCAGTACATACTTCATACTGCTCGCTCTCTTGCTGGTATTTTTATCGCCTACCAGTCATGGACAAGATTCCCGTTCCAAAAGCAGCGTTGGTATTGAGGGACAATTCTATTTTGATTGGCAAGGCGAAACTCTAGAGGTCGCACCGATTCCAGAAGGCTCTCCAGTCTTGGTTCGAATTGCGGATGTCACTCTGGAAACCCCAGACAATAACTTGGTCAAATACGACATTCGATGGTTAGCGTTACTACCAGGTGACCACGACCTCTCTATTTTCTTCAGGTATGGTGAAAATCTCCCGGCAGATCTGCCTCCACTGATCGTCAACGCTAGCTCACTCCTCGGCTCAGACCATGAAGGAAACCTTGCAAACATTCCGGGGGCACTTTCCCCCGTTATTGATTTTCCAGCATGGGTTTTATGGGCAGTAGTGGCTTTTTGGTTACTTCTGCCCTTGGCGATTCTTGGCATTCTGCGCTGGATGAGACCACCGCCACCAAAGCCGATCGTCGAGGTCACCTTGACAATCGCTGACAAACTTCGTCCATATGTAGATCAAGCACTGACAGGTGACCTCGATACAGAGGGCAAGGCAGCGATGGAAAGAATGTTGCTGGCATTTTGGAGAGATGACCTAAATCTTGGATCGTTTCGCCATGCAGAGGCCCTCCAAGCTAT